>CAYLXJ010000055.1:0-10450 GCA_964387385.1 uncultured Pirellulales bacterium | reverse complement strand
AATCCACCTTAACTCACCTCAATTTTGCGCCCAGTTTTTGGGGAGGATTATAATTCTGAGTTCATAAATCACGTCGGTTTTTGTGCCTTTTGTATTTTTGCCCATTCGTCGCGCAAAGTAACTGTGCGGTTGAAGATGAGTTTGTCGGGGGTGGTGTCGGGGTCAACGCAGAAGTAGCCGAGACGTTCGAATTGGTAGCGGCTTGAGGGTTTTGCGGCTTTTAATGACGGCTCGACGAGACAATTGGTCAAGACCTCAAGCGATTTGGGATTCAAGTTGATGGTGAAATCTTGATCTTCGTGGATGTCGTCGGGATTTTCTTTGGTAAAGAGGGTATCGTACAGCCGAACCTCAGCGGGGATTGCGCCTTTAGCTGAAAGCCAGTGAATTGTGGATTTGACCTTTCTGCCGTCGGGGGCGTCGCCGCCTTTTGTGGCGGGGTCGTAGGTGCAGTGCAATTCGACTATGTTGCCGGCGTTATCTTTTACGGCGTTGACGCATTTTATAAAATAGGCGTATCGCAGGCGGACTTCCCTGCCCGGCGCGAGGCGGTAAAACTTAGGAGGCGCGACTTCCATAAAATCATCCCGCTCAATATACAATTCCCGTCCGAAAGGCACTTTTCTCGTGCCTGATGAGGGTTCTTCGGGATTATTTATCGCGTCTAACTGCTCGACCTTGTTTTCGGGATAATTATCAATAATCACTTTCAAGGGCTTCAAAACCGCCATAACACGGGAGCTTGTCTTATTCAAATCCTCGCGCAGGCAGTGTTCGAGAAGCGCCACGTCGATAACGCTGTAGAATTTATTAATGCCGATAACTTTGCAGAAATTTTTAATCGCCTCAGGCGTATATCCCCTGCGTCGCAGTCCTGCCAGCGTGGGCAGGCGGGGGTCGTCGAAACCGTTAACGAAGCCGCCCTTCACAAGGTCGATGAATTTGCGCTTTGACATTACGGTATAAGTGAGATTGAGACGGGCAAATTCGATTTGCCGGGGGTGGTTGATTTTTCTGCCCCACGGGCCTGAGCCGTCGTCGGTGCGCCCAACGTTTACGGCGTCGATAAACCAGTCATACAGCGGCCTGTGATTTTCGTATTCCAGCGAGCACAAACTGTGGGTGATACCCTCGATGGAATCCTCAAAGCCGTGTGCCCAGTCATACATCGGGTAAATGCACCACTTATTGCCCTGTCGATGGTGTTCCTCGTGCAAAATCCTATACATAATCGGGTCGCGCATATTCAAATTCGGGTGCGCCATATCAATTTTAGCCCGCAGCGTCCGGGAACCGTCGGGAAACTCGCCCTTTCGCATACGCGTAAACAGTTCGAGGTTTTCCTCGATACTTCGGTCCCGATATGGGCTGTTTTTGCCCGGCCTTGTAAGCGTCCCGCGGTATTGCGTTACCTCGTCGCCGGTCAGGTCGCAGACGTAGGCCATACCTTTTTTTATAAGCTCGACGGCCCACTCGTACATCTGCTCGAAATAATCACTTGCGAAAAACAGGCGGTCGTCCCATTTGGCGCCGAGCCATCGGACATCCTCGATTATGGCATCGACGAATTCCTGCTCTTCCTTGGCAGGGTTGGTATCATCGAAACGCAGATTAAACAAGCCGCCGAAATCCTCGGCTATTCCATAGTCAATCCATACCGCTTTTGCGTGGCCGATGTGAAGATAGGCGTTCGGCTCAGGAGGAAACCGCGTATGGACGGTCTGCCCCTCAAACCTGCCCCCCGGAGCGATATCCTGGGCCACTATTTCGCGTATAAAATCGCGCCTGATTTCTTTCTCGCTATTTTGATTGTCCTGAACCATTACAATTCCTCGTATTTCTGGTTGATTTCGATGCAACAGGCATTGGCAAACAAGAAAACTATCAGATTTCGCCCTGCCTGTCCAGTTTTGCTATCCGCTTGTCTTTTTGATATAATTTCTTGCATTATCAGGAGAAACCTAATGAGCATATTATCTTCGATAGGCAATACGCCGCTGGTGGAGCTAAAGCGGGTCAATCGGAATCCCAAAGTCCGCTTAATGGCCAAGCTTGAGGGCAATAATCCCGCCGGCTCAGTCAAGGACCGCACTGCTCTGTATATGATTACAAAGGCCGAGGAGGACGAGTCGCTGACTAAAGACAAAACCATATTGGAACCGACCTCCGGCAACACAGGAATAGCCCTTGCGATGATTGGCGCAGCAAAGGGTTATAAAGTCAAACTGACGCTTCCCGCCTGTGTAAGCAGCGAACGCAGGCACATCCTCGAGGCCTTCGGCGCAGAAGTGATAATGACGCCCGCCAACGAGGGCACCGATGGCGCTATACGCCTTGCCCACAAAATCATCGAGAAAGAACCGAACACGTATTTTATGCCTAACCAGTTTGCTAACCCCAATAACCCGCTGGCCCATTACGAAACCACAGGCCCGGAAATCTTCAAACAAGCCGACGGCAAAATCGATTACTTCGTCGCCGGTATGGGCACAACCGGAACGCTTATGGGCGTCTCACGCTTTCTACGGGAGAAGCTCAATGGCGTCAAAATCATCGGTATTGAGCCGACACCTCACCACACGATTCAGGGTCTCAAGAATATGACCGAGTCGATTGTGCCCGCCATTTATCAGCGGGACCGGCTCGACGATGTTATGACAATGGAAGACGATGAGGCATATGAAATGACACGTCGGCTTGCTTCCGAAGAAGGTATCTTCGCGGGCATATCGAGCGGTGCAGCGGTAGCAGGCGCTGCCCGAATCGCAAAAGATATGAAATCAGGAACGGTTGTTACTGTTATCTGCGACCGCGGCGACAGGTATTTAAGTACGATGCTCTTCCGCGCGGCTTGCGCAAAGTGCCCGCCATAAAATTTGATAGTTCAATCAGAGGGTGATATAATCTTTGAAACGGCATGTAGCCGGGAAAGGATGGAATGGTATGTGTAAGAATATCATATTGTCGGCGGCTTTACTTATACTGGCCGGAACTCTCGTTGAGGCGGCTGAGCCGATTGGGTGGTGGAAATTAGACGAGACAAAAGGCGAAACCGCGAAGGACTCGAGCGGCAACGGATTCGACGCGACTGTTCAGAAAGGCGAAGGACCTGAAATATGGGTTGCGGGAGAGGGATTCGACGCCAACGGCTGCGCGAAATTTACCGCCCAGCAGACGGTTGTGATTCCCAATGGAGTATGGGACAAGGTAAAAGAGCAGCTTAGTATCGCGTTCTGGGTAAACCAGGACCCGAACAACGAGCCCGGTGAGACCTGGCCCGGACCGTGGGGATGCGCTTCGGCTGAAGGAAAGAGTTATCCTGACCCGGATTGGCTGCCTCTGCGGGCATTTTTGCCGACGCCGGAAGGTAATATCGATTTGGGCAAGGACGAGGAAAACCTGTTCTGGGCGCCGAGCGACAAGTCGGATTACGCAGGCAAATGGAACCACTACGTTTTCATCAAAGATGCAAACGACGATACGCTGATGCTTTATCACAACGGCGAGATGATCGCCCAAAGATATGACGCGACAGAGCCGATGCCGAAAGTGACTAATTTCATCCTCGGCGGCAGAAATTCCCCCAATGCTGACTGGCATGGAATGCTCGACGACGTCAGAATTTATAACGTTGTCCTGTCGCAGTCAGATGCGGAAAAATTGTTCAAGAGCAAGCCAGCGAAGTAAAACCTGGTAAACAAACGCGCGGGGAGAAACAGCAGGGATGGTGTTCTATGACCGCGATAATAAGCAGGCCTGATACGCATCGGAAGCTGGAAATACTCAGCGCTGATGCGCAGTATGATTTGGCGTGCGCCTGCGGCACGACCAACGACGACCACCGCAGGCGAAGCGCTTCGGGTAAGTGGATTTACCCTATTACCCTGCCCAACGGCGGGACGAGTGTTCTTTTCAAGACGCTGATTTCAAACGTATGCAGCAATGACTGCAAATACTGCCCCCTGCGGTCAAATCAGGACGTCCGGCGATGCACGCTCAGCGAAGAAGAAACAGTAAACACCTTTCTCGATTATTTTAATCGCGGCGAAGTTTTTGGCCTGTTCATAAGCTCAGGCGTTTTAGGAACGCCCGACTCCACGATGGAACGGCTGAACCGTGTGGCGAGAATATTGCGATACAACCGAGGGTATCGCGGCTACATTCATTTGAAGGTCATTCCCGGCGCAAGCGCCAATGCGATAGAGGAAGCGGTTTCGCTTTCAACGGCAGTGTCATTAAATATTGAGACACCGGGGGCAAAATACCTTGCGAAATTGTCGGACAGGAAGCGATTTATCGAGGATATCGTTGAACCGATTAAATTGATAAGCCGATTGACGGGGAGGGGCAATAAATACGCGCGAGTCAAACAAACCACGCAATTTGTCGTCGGCGCGGCTGACGAGAGCGACTCGGAAATCGTGAAATATATGTGGGGGCTTTACGACCGGCTCAACCTCAAGAGGATTTACTTCAGCGCATACCAGAAAGGACTCGGCGACGAATCAATAGACAAACAGACGCAAACTGTTGATGTGCTTACCAGAGAGCATCGACTGTATCAGGTTGATTTCCTGATGCGCAAGTATGGCTTTATAGAATCAGACATTTGTTTTGACAAGACAGGCAATCTCTCGCTTGAAACGGACCCGAAGGAGGTCTGGGCCAAACATCATCCGGAGTATTTCCCTGTTGACATAAACAGGGCATCGAAATATGAATTGCTGCGTGTTCCCGGCCTTGGCCTGATTACGGTTGAGCGGATTTTGGAACAGCGAAAGACCGTAAGAATCAAGAGAATCGGAGATATCGGTAGAAGCACAATAAGATTAAGAAAGGCGAATGAATACCTGACATTTTGAGAGTTAACGGTTCAGTATATATATAGACGCGTTAAGAACGGCAGCGAAAGAGACCCAGGCAAGATAAGGGATTAGGAGCAAGGCAGGCCAGAGGGAGGTTTTGAAGAAGCAAATAATTGTCAAAACAATTGCGGATAAAAGCAAAACAATATCAATCAGACCAAACAAGGGGGAACGCAGGCCGAAGAATAGGGGAGACCATAGTGTGTTCAAGGCGAGTTGAATTACAAATAAAAGCAGGGCCAAACGGACGAGCTTGTTGTCAAGCCCTTTTCGCCAGACCAGAAACGCAGCGATACCCATCAGGATATACAGAGTCGTCCAGACGGGGCCGAAAATCCAGTCGGGGGGATTAAACGGGGGCTTATTCAGGTTGGCATACCAGTTATTCAGCGATTCGGAGGTTGTGAAAAGCGAACCAAAAAAACCGACAAGAAGAGGGACGACCAGTGATACAACCAATTTTGCGAGGTTAACGAGCTTCATATAGAAACCTTATTGTAACATTTCTTAAACGGATGCCTTTATTCGAACTGAATGTCATCGAGGACGAGCTGGATGGAGGAATTGCCGTTGAAGGAATCGATTGCGGCGTGATAGGCGATATTAAAGCAGTCGCGTTCGAGGAGTTTCTTTTCGAGTTGCCCCATACGAAAGCCGATGCAGCGGATTGAATTGGTGTGGTCGGTAACAGCAAGCTGGAGGTGGTCAGCATTAGTCCCGACTCTGCGCGGAGGCGAGCAGAGACGGACGGACTTTGTCGCAAAAAGCGGCTCAGGATTTCCCTGTCCGAAAGGCCCGAGTAATTTCAATTCGCTGACGGATTCATAACTGAAAGCTGACAACGCAACAATCGCGTCGATATTCAGCACAGGGGTGCAAATGCTTTGGGGCAGATGGTTTCGGGCGTAATCCTCAAAATCGTCCGCGAATTTTTTGATATTTTCGGGCAAAACGGTTATCCCGGCGGCCATTTTGTGTCCGCCGAAGGTCACAAGATGTTTCGAGCAGGCGGAAATTGCAGCCAGTATATCGAAGCCGGGAACCGAGCGTGCGGAGCCCTGTGCGGGATTTGAGCCGGAGTTTATCATAATCGCTGGCCGGAAGAACTTATCGACCATTCTTGATGCAACAATCCCCACGACGCCCGAATGCCAGCTTGAATCGGCCAGAACGATAGTTTTTCTTTCGGGATTATCGAGGCTGGCCTGAGCGATTAGCTGGCAGGCGTGGTTGAAGATTTTTCGTTCGAAACGCTGACGCTGGGCGTTCTGGCTTTTAAGGTATTCGGCGATTTGCACCGCGTGAGGCAGCGATGTCGAGGTGAGTAATTCTACCGCCAGGCGAGCGTGGCCGATTCTTCCCGCGGCGTTAAGCATGGGGGCAAGACGAAATCCGATGTGATAGCTGTCTAATCCCTTACCCGTCAGTTCTGCCGACTCAATCAGGGCGATTAGGCCCGGCAGCTTGGGCTCGCTCAATAGTCCCAGCCCATAGCTTGTAAGCGTCCTGTTTTCACCGCGCAAGGTCATGATGTCTGCGATTGTGCCCATAGCGGCGAGCGAGGTGGCATTGAGCATCAAGACGCGTACTTGGGGGCTGATTTTCGCTCCGGATTTAAACAGGTCCGCGACGGCCCAGCCCAGCTTGAATGCGACCAGCGCCCCGGCAGAATCAGGATTGGGGTATGACTCGTCGAGCGCGGGATGAACAATAGCAACAGCAGGGGGCAACTTATCGGCGAACTGATGGTGGTCGCAGATTATCAAATCAAGCCCGCGTTCTTGCGCCAGTTCAGCGGCCGCCTGGGCGGTTATTCCGCAATCGATTGTGATAAGAAGTTTTGTGCCGGCTTTGGCAATCGACTCGACGGCATCAGTATTTAAACCGTATCCCTCGTCGATACGATGCGGGATGTAATAATCGACGTTTGCGTCCAGAAGAACGAGGATTTGCCATAGAATTGCGACGCCGGTTATGCCGTCAACGTCGTAGTCGCCGTAGAGCGTGATTTTTTGCTTGTGCGTAACGGCCTGCCTGATTCTTTTTGCGGCTTCTTTGACGCCTGGCAGCATTTCGGGGCTGATAAGGTCGGCAAGTTTTGGTCTCAAAAACGTCGAAGCGGTCTGAACGTCGGTTAACCCTCGATTTATTAGCAGTTGGGCGATTAAGGTCGATACCTTCAGCGATTTTGCGAGTCCCTCTGCGCCGGGATTGGAAGGGGTAATGACCCAAGTTTTTTCAGCGGAATTCCTGCGACGGGTCTTGTGAAGTCGCTCACAGGTTTGTTGCTTCGCTTGCGTCCGTGCATAAGTTCGCATCATCGCCAGTCCTTAAGCCGAAATTTGTCGTTAACAGATTCTTATATCAAAACAATCGGCAAAAAGCAAGAAAAGTTCGTCAAACCGGCCTTTTGGGTTGCGGTTTTATGTCGGTCAGGTCGGCTACGCGGACCGGCTTGCCGGAATCGATACTGTTTCTCGCGGCAATACTAATCATAATCGACATAACGCCGTCGCGTAAGCCCGCGGCCTGCTTCAAGGGGTCAGGCATCGACGGGTCTTTAAATATTTTGATTTTAAGGCGGGCATCGCCGCCGCCGTGGCCGTCCTTGATGTGCGGAACGTTGATAAGCTGCGACTGGCCGAAATTGTGCGTCAGGCGAATTTCGTCGCTGTCCTGCTCCTTCCAGGGCTGGCGTTCCTTTATCCAGGCCTCAAGCCGGCCTTTTGTGCCGTTAAAAGCGATGCGATAGCCCTCATAAGGCGAATAGGTCGTAAGTGAATAGCTGACATGGACGTTGTTGGCGTATTTAATCTGCACGGCCATTTTATCGAAAATATCGATGTCCTCTTTCCAGACGCACCCGTCGCGCAAGTAGCCGTCGTATTGCTCGTTTTCGACGTAAAGTTGAACAAGTTTTTTGTCTTTAGTGATGTCCCAGAAGAACTGACACTTGTCCTTGTGCGGGCAGCCGCGGCAATTTGTATGCCTGAACTCATGATTCTTGCCGTAAAATTCAAGAGCGCCGTATGCAAAAACCTCAACAGGGTCCGAATCGAGCCACCAGTTTAACAAGTCGAAATGATGCGTTGCTTTATGCACAAGCAGCGAGCCGCTTTTACTGCGCAGTCGATGCCACCTGCGGAAATAATCTGCGCCATGGAAGGTGTCGAGATACCAGTGAAAGTCGGCGCTTGTGATGGTGCCGATTTCGCCGGCGTCTAACAATTCCTTCAGTTTTGCCCGATGCGGATTATAACGGTAATTGAATCCCACGGTGATGTTTCTGCCGGTCTTTTTCTGGGCGTCGAGGATTGCCCGGCATTTATGCTCGTCTGTAGTCAGCGGCTTTTCGGTGATTACATCGCAGCCAGCCTGCATTGCCTTGATGATGAACTGGTCATGAAAGCCGTCAACGGTTGTAACGATTACGCTGTCGGGCTTTGTATCGGAAATCATTTTATCGAAGTCGGTGAAAGTCGGGCAATTTGCGCCGATATATTTTTTGGCAAATTCGACGCGTCCCTGATTGATGTCGCACAGGCCGACAAATTCCACGCGGTCGCCGTAATCGGCCAGAATGTCCTTTCCCCACATATCAATTGCGCGAATGCCCGTTCCTACGACGGCAAGCCGTGTCTTTTTCACGTCGGCCTGCTGTGCAAGAGTTTGAACGACTGGTCTGGACAGCGTCGCTGCAAGACCAATGCCCGTGGTCTTCAAAAAAGCCCTTCGATTCATATCAAACCTTCCTTTCAAATTTTTCAAATCAGGCCCTCATATACAGGCCGCCGTTGACGGCGATATATTCGCCGGTGATGAAGCCGGCAGCATCTTCGCTTGCCAGAAATAATATCGCCTTTGCGATGTCTTCAGCCGTGCCGTTCCTACCCAAGGGGGTTTCTTTTGCTGTTTTGGCCCGTCTTTGCGCTGAGCTGTATCGCTGATGAAAGCGCGTTTCAATGAGGCCCGGCACAACTGTATTGACTCGTATTCCGTATTTTGCGAACTCTTTCGCCATAGCGATTGTCTGGACGTGGACGTCCGCCTTTGCCGCCGCGTAAATTCCTGCGCCGGGGCCTCCGCCGTGATGGCCTGCGATTGAGCCGACGTTTACGATACAACCTTTGCTTTTTTTAAGCGAGGGTAAAGCCGCCTGTGTTACAAAAAAGACCGAGCGGATGTTCGTCTGGTAAATATCATCGTGGTATGCTACCGTCGCCGTTTCGAAGGGCTGACGGTCAATCAGGTCTCCCGCGTTGTTAACGAGAATGTCGATACCGCCTGTGGCCTTTGCAAACTGCGAAATCATCTGTTTGACCTGGGTTTGGCTGCGGACGTCGGCCTTGAGGACCAGGCCGTCGCTGAATTTTCTGACTTGTTCGAGGGTGTCGAGTCCTCCCTGCCCCGTCCGGAAATAATGGACGCCGACGAAACAGCCCTGTTTTGCAAATTCAATAGCCGTAGCTGCGCCTATTCCGGAGCTTGAGCCGGTAACTAAAACCTTTTTGCCTTTCAGGTCCTCGTAAAGCATCTTGTCTGACTTAACGTTTTTTTGTATCAGGTTCAAAAACCAAAAGCAAAGATTCCAAGGGTTTCAAATTTATATTGAGCGTGTCCTTCTTTTCGTCGCAGGGGAACACATTTCGGCCTCCTGTTTCAGTGTTCCAGAGATAAGGGATTTTATCAACGATGTCGAATTGCGCATTAAATGAGGCCGGTTCAGCTTGATTTGTATTAGTAAAAATGAATATGTCCTGATTTTCAGCGACGCGGTGATAGAAAAGTACATTATTACTCGCCGGCGAAATTTTAATTATCGGCGAAAGCCCGAGTTTGGCGGATATTTCAGCGGCCCAGGATGCGAGGTTGTCTTTATCTTTTTGCGGCGGAGGAAATACAAGGGCTCTGTCCTTGAATTCGTTTTGGATGTGCTTCATTGTAATCTGTACCGGTATAGAGCGCTGCAGGAGGTCTTTAAAGCCGGGTGCGGTATTCGGGTATCCTTTGATGAAAGCGATTTTGCCGCCCGCCTTTGCAAAAAATCTCAGTGTCTTGCCTGCGGGGAATTCAATTGAGCAGACATCGGGGACTACGACAGCGTCCCAGACATGTGCGCCGAAGTGAAGTTTGCCGTCATCATAAGTTGCCTGTGAAAGGACCTGATCGGTGATGAAATCAGCGGTGAATCCATTGTAATTAAACGCCTCCTTCAGCCCGGACAGATACCATCTATAATCCGGGCATTGGGCCCTGTAAAGTCCGCAGTCGCTCCAGATATCTGTAATCGGCAAAAGAATAGCTATTTGAGACCTGCAAGTCGAATTCTGGAATAGATTAGACAAACGGGCATTATTGCTGATAAGGAAAGGTTCTTCATCAATTGATACGTCGGGCGTTACAGAATTGGCCTCGGCGACGCCTTTCAAAACAAGAAGCGTGTTGACGTCAGCGGCGCTGATACGGGAGGAAACTCCGTTGTCCCGGCACCAGTCGCGGAATGTCTGAACAAAATTCTCGTTAAATAATTCCGCAAAGGTCAGACAGAAATCATAACGAACGCGGCGCGTCGTATCATAAAATCG
>CAYLXJ010000054.1:0-10473 GCA_964387385.1 uncultured Pirellulales bacterium | reverse complement strand
GTGGCAGGGACGCTATTATGTCAACAAAATGGTTGACGCGGCCCTTCAATAAAAATATGATAAGGCCAAATTGATTCGGAGAACATGTATTATGCGGCTTCTGGTTGTCTCAAACAGATTACCAATCTCGATTGCCCAGGAAAACGGCAAGCTTGTTTTCAAGGAAAGCTCCGGGGGGCTTGTATCCGGACTGAGCGCTTATCTCGATTCCCTGAAAGGTTCGCAGTTCAGGAAATCGGGTTATTTGTGGGTCGGCTGGCCCGGCGTGGCCGTCGATAATAATCTGCAGGACACAATAGCTCAAAAAGCCCTGTCCGAGCATAACGCATATCCAGTATATCTGACCGAAAGGTCGATGGACCAGTTCTATCACGGCTTCTGCAACAAGACGATCTGGCCTTTATTTCATTATTTTTCATCGTATGTCGAATACGACAACAGCTTCTACGCCCATTATAAATGCGTAAATCAGATTTTCTGCGAGGCCGTACTCAAGGTTGCGCAGCCCGGCGATACTATCTGGGTCCACGATTATCACCTGATGCTGCTGCCGAAGCTGCTGAAAGATAAAAGACCCGACATACCGGTGGGCTTCTTCCTGCACATCCCTTTCCCGTCATACGAGCTGTTCCGGACACTGCCTGCGGAATGGCGGACGGAAATTCTCAACGGCCTCCTCGGCGCCGATTTAATCGGCTTTCACACTCACGACTATACACAGTATTTTCTGCGATGCGTCCTTCGCATACTGGGCCACGACCACGACCTCGGCAACATATACCTGCCAGACCGCGTCGTCAGGGTCGATACGTTTCCGATGGGAATTGATTTCCAGAAATTCTACACAGCAGCCAACAGCCCGGAAATAAAACAGGAGAAGGAGCAGTCCTGGCAATCGCTGAAAAACGTTAAAACCGTCCTGTCAATCGACCGGCTCGATTACACCAAGGGCATAATCAACCGCCTGCAGGGGTATGAGCTTTTCCTCGAAAAAAATCCCGAATGGCAGAAAAAAGTTACTCTTGTGATGATTGTGGTGCCGTCGCGCGTAGGCGTTGAGTATTACCAGCAGATTAAAAAACAAATCGATGAATTAGTCGGCAAAATCAACGGCAAGTTCGGCTCGGTTGAATGGACGCCGATTATCTACCAGTATAAATTTATATCTTTTGAACCATTGGTCGCGCTATACTCAGCCAGCGACGTAGCAATGATTACGCCTTTGCGGGACGGGATGAACCTTATCTCCAAAGAATATGTTTCCTGCAGACCCGACGGCACGGGCGTTCTTATAATCAGCGAAATGGCGGGCGCCTCTAAAGAGCTTGCCGAAGCCATCGTAATTAATCCTTACAACATCGAGGAAATAGAGGCCGCTTTGAAGACCGCCCTGGAAATGCCCAAGGAAGAGCAGATTCGCCGCTCGCTCATTATGCAAAGTCGTCTCAAACGATACGACGTAATCAGGTGGGCCGATGATTTTCTTGAACAATTGACTTCAGTAACCGACAAGCAGCTAAAACTGGGCTGCAGGATTCTGGGCGCTTCGGACAGCAAGCGGCTTATTAAGAATTTTACACAGGCCGGACGCCGCGCCGTGCTGCTGGACTACGACGGGACGCTGGTTCCCTTTGCCCCCGAGCCGAAACTGGCAAAACCGACCGAGGCCCTTTTGGATATCCTCAAGCAGCTTGCCGCCGACAAAAAAACCGACCTTGTGATAATCAGCGGACGCGACAAAACTACGCTCGAAAACTGGCTTGGCTTTCTGAGCGCTGCTTTAATCGCCGAGCACGGCGTCTGGACCAAAAATATAAAAGCCAAATGGCAGCTAATTAAGCCCTTAGACAGCAAGTGGAAATCCACGATTCTGCCCATACTGCAACTTTACTCAGACAGATTGCCTGGGGCGTTTGTCGAGGAAAAGGAATATTCCGTCGTCTGGCACTATCGCCGGGCCGAGCCGGAGCTTGCCTCAATCCGCGCAAGAGAGCTGACCGATGACCTTATGGCCTACACAGCCAATCTGGATGTCCAGATTTTACAGGGAAACAAGGTCGTCGAGGTAAGATGCGGCGGCGTCACAAAAGGTATCGCCGCGATGCAGCTTTTGGCGGCGCAAAATTATGATTTCATTCTCGCGTTGGGCGACGACTGGACCGACGAGGAAATGTTCAAGGCCCTTCCCGAAACCGCCTGGTCGATAAGGGTGGGCTTGCGAAGTTCTCACGCTAAATTCAATCTGCGCAGCCATAAAGAAGTAATAGAATTGCTAAGGGAGCTTGTCGGCGGCGAAAAAGCGGCTACTCCTCAGGGTTGACCTGCGGAATTATCGTGCCGCCCGCGACGACGTTTTCCTCATTATCGTAAAGCACTAATTTTTGGCCCGGGCAGGGCGCGAATTGCGGCTCATCGAACTCGATCTCGATTTGCGTTTGCGTCGAGAGCGTAACTTTACACGGCTGCGGGTCGTTATACGAACGCACCTTGCCGAAAAGGCAGGCATCGGCTGACAATTTCTCAGGAATAAGGATATTGATGCCCCTGGCCGAAACCCCGCGCCTGCACAATTCCTCTCTTGTTCCCAATGCGACTGTATTTGTCGCAGGATCTATTCTACCTACGTATAGGGGCTTGCCGCCCGCAAATCTCAATCCTCTTCTCTGGCCGATGGTGTAATTGGCAATTCCCTTATGCGCGGCGATTTTTTCTCCCTGCATATTTGTCAGGTCGCCTGGCCGGTTCGCGTTCTCTGCATCCAGTAATACCCTGTAATCGCCCTGGCCCGCAAAACAAAGTTCCATACTCTCCGGCTTTTCGGCGGTGTAAAGGTTCAACCGGATAGCGATTGAGCGCACCTCTTTTTTAGTCAACTCTCCGAGAGGGAAAACCAGATTCGGCAAGACGTCCTTACTGATGCCGTAAAGAAAATAGCTCTGGTCTTTTGTTTTATCTTTAGCACGGGCAAGAGTTACGCTATCGCCGTTTTTAATTATTCTCGCGTAATGGCCCGTCGCAAGATAATCGATTTGAAATGTCGTTCTTAGAAAATCCCTTACAAGTGAAAATTTTAACAGGGTATTGCACTCGACACAGGGATTCGGCGTTTGTCCGCCTGCGTATGCTTTACGAAATTGCTCAATAATCAATCGCTGGAACGGCTCTGCAACATCTAAAAAATAATGGGGTATTTTTATCTCATTGCAGACGTAAACCGCATCCGAATCGCAGCATTTCGGCTTATTATCATTCGGGGCCGGAATATTCATCGTAATACCCAGCACGTCCCAGCCCTGCTCTTTAAGCAGACAGGCCGTAACAGAGCTATCGACACCGCCGCTCATTAGCACGGCTATCTGCCTGTCTTGCGGCTGAGTCGGCGACCACGACGAAAACGTCGGCTCCGAAAGCTTTATATCGAATCCATAAAACGGCATATTTTCACTATCACTTTTTTACTCACCCCTAGGCAATAGTAGCAGTTTTCTTCCTCACTTTCTATAATTTCCTGCTTTTATAAGCCCTTATTGAGGTATTGTTCGATTCTTTCCGGAACATCCCCGGCGAATATGACCTCGTCTGCCTGAGCTAAACGGTCATCTTCTCCGTTGTTTCCGCCAGTGAAAAGACGAAAACATTCAATCGATTTCCCCTCGCAGTTTCGACGCATACCAATCAATCCTATGTCTGCCATCGCACTGTGGGCGCAGCTGTTGGGACAACCCGATATACAAATTCGCAGGTCGGGCTTTTTGACTTTGGCGATACGCTGCCTTATCGCGTCGGCCAGACACCATGTGTCGGTCACCGCCCTTGCGCAGCTCGACAGCCCCGGGCAGGCGGTAATCACGGGCAGGTTTTCAAGCACGGCTAAATTATCCGGCAGCTGAACGGTTTGATTTCCGTAAAGCTCAAGCGCATGTTCGAGATTGATTCGCAGTTCTGCCCCGCGCGGCTCTGCCGCATCGGCAAGCTGAACTGCCTGCTCGGGACTGATATTGCCGTTCGGCAGCTGCAGCCGCCATAACAATCGGGTGTTCCGTCCGGAAGCAATCAAAGGAATTTCAGGCCAGTCCCCGGTATTGCGGATTTGGCTGAATCTCTTATCAAGCTGCGACTTGAACTCGTCATCGCCCAATTTTTCCCTCACGTGCCGCAGACGCGCCCTATTTCTGTTTTCCCTGTCGCCCTCTTGTTCAAAAAACCGCAAAGCCGCTATGCACAATGGCAGGACATTCTTGACGTCGAGACCGGTATAAAGAGACATACCCGGTGCGGGTTTCGGACCCAGCGAACCGGCGCCGATGACGTCAAATGAGCCGTTCTTCTGGACGACAAAACCAAGGTCGCTTAACCAGGGTTTCGCACAGGCAAACTTACAGCCCGAAAAACTTATCTTGAATTTGCCGGGAAGGTCAAACGATTGCTCAGAAAGACAATCGTTGACAAACCGGGCCAGTGCAAACACGCCGCCCGCGACGGGGTCAAACCGGCAGCCGGTGCAGATGGTGATATTACGAACCGTATCGCCGCAGGCGCCGCGGGTGTTCAGGCCGACGTCGAGCAGTTCTCGCTGTATAGTCATAATGTCCGAACCGCCAATATCGTGCAGCTCGATATCCTGACGGGTCGTTATATGTATGGGCGTGCGGGGTGTATATCGGCGGGCAAGCTCGGCCGCCTTACGCCATTGCAGCCAGCTTATTCGCCCGCCTAATACCCTTATGCGCTGCATAAACAGCCCTTCCTGCCTTTGCGGATATACGCCTAAAATCCGTTCTGCCCCGGGACAAGCCGAAATCTCCGGATGAGAAGGTGATTTTTTTGACTGCTCTGCATCCATTTTTTGCCTCAATTCAAATCTGGTAGTTTGTAATCAGCGGCTTGGTGTGTATTCCGCATTCGCCGCCGCACTTGCTCGTGCCTATCCACCTGCCCGCGCGCTCATCGGCGCCCTGTGCGATTCTTGTGCAGGGCCAGCAGCCAAGCGACCTGTAGCCCTTCGCGTAAAGCGGATTAACGTCAACTTTGTTAATCGCAAGGTATTGCCACACTTCCCGTTCATACCAGATTAGAATCGGATTGAGCTTTATAAGCCCGACATCGCGTTCTTCCACCTCTTTGTAGTCAGTCCTGGTTCTACCTTCGGTGCAGCGAAGCCCTGTAACCCAGCACTTGACGTTCATTTCCTTGATCGCCTGTCGCGTCGGCTTAACCTTGAGAATATCGCAGCATTTGTCCGGGTCTGTTTCGTACAGCTTGTCGGGAATTTCCGCTTCGTTACTGAAGACCTTCAGTTCAGGATATTTGGCAACCTGCTCTCTCATAAACTGCTTTGTTTCAGCCGGCTTAAACCTCGTGGTAACGATAAAACCCTTGATTTTAGGGCTTACCCGTTTCGCCAGATGCCAGACCGCTACCGAGTCCTTTCCCAAGCTATTGGCTACTACGAGCGTTTCGCCGAACTCCTTATACGCCTGCTCAATCAGGTAAAGCGACCTCTCAACCTTTTCCGCGAAATTGAGTTTCTCCACAAGTTCCGTCAAATTTTCATTTTCAACTGCTGTCAACATAAAAAATTCTCCTTTAAGAAAGTAATAATGTTTTTAGATTTCGTATTCCGGACTCTTAAGTTTTCCAAAGCCGACGCGATGCCAGATTCGTTCATGAAAATAAAATGCCCCTATTTTTATAAAAGTGTCGAGCAGCCCCACTTTAGCCGCGATATCGACCTTCCCGCTTACAATAAGTGCGACCATGAAGGTAACAACCGTGCCGCCGATGCGCCAGCTTACAGCTTTAGCGATGCTTCTTAAATGCGTCTCCATCTTACAATCGCCTTTCTTCTTTTCCTATGGGATTAGTATATTTCGAAACAAAATAAAAAAGTCCCTGCTCATATCACATAATTCGGAACACTCAAATTTCGCTTTCTCATTTCATCCTCAGCAAGCTTTGCAAAACTTGTCGAGGTCAGAACTTCCGAACAGGCACGGTCAAGCTCCTGCCAAAGATTGCCGAACGGGTCTTCCCCGCCGTTACTCGCAACGTGCTTTTTACTTATCCCCTTTCGGCCTTCGATAAAATCAATTACCTGTGCGACCGTAATCATCTCAGCTGGCCGCGCGAGAGTATAACCGCCGGCGTTACCACGCCTGGACTCGACAAAGCCGCCCTGTCGCAATTCTGACAGGATTATCTCAAGAAAACGCAAAGGAATGCCCTGTGCAGAGGCGATTTGCTGGCTTTTAACAACCCCGAAACCATCTCTTAAGGCCAGTTCTAAAACGGCTTTAAGGGCATAAATGCATTTTGTCGAAAAAGTTCTATTTATAAACATACCAAACCTTTATAAAACAAGTTCATCAACTCTATCGGAATACTAATATAATACTTATCGGTTGTCAAGTATGTTTTCAAAAATTTTTAAAAAATTTTTGATTTTCCCACTATCAAACGGGATTTAAAACGTATAATAACTACCAATGCAGTAGGAATAAGGAGAATTGAATATGAAGCTATCAACAACGAGGTATGCTACAAGGGCCATTTTGGAACTGGCGGACAGCTTCGGCAAGGGCCCTTTACAAACAAGAATTATTGCCGAACATCAGGAGATTTCGGTTAAATATCTTGAGCAACTAATGGCTGCGCTAAAATCGGCCGGTCTAATCAAAAGCCAAAGGGGCGCAAAAGGCGGCTACGTTCTTGCCCGCTCCCCTGACAAAATCAATCTCAGCGAGGTATTTGATGTTTTCGAGGGGCCGGTGGTTACTGTTGAGTGCGTTGCAAATGAAAACTATTGTGCAAGAGCGGCTGATTGTATCGCCCGTCAGGTCTGGACTGAGGTACAAAGGGCCGTGAAAAATGTTCTGCAATCGATTACACTACAGGACGCCCTCGAAAAAGCGAAAAAGGGCTGGCCGAAAAACTATCAAATATAATAATATGAGGAGCATATATGAGTGCAATATTTGAGAACATAACTGCTGCAATCGGTTTTACGCCTTTAGTAAGGATTAATAAGCTCGGCTCGGATAAAGTAACGATTCTTGCAAAGCTCGAATCGCGAAATCCCTGCGGCAGCGTTAAAGACAGAATCGCCCTATCAATGATAGAGGATGCTGAAAAGAAGGGCTTAATAATGCCGGGTAAAACTGTCATCGTCGAGCCCACCAGCGGAAACACGGGCATCGGCCTTGCGTTTGTCTGCGCCGCAAAGGGCTACAAAATTGTCCTGACAATGCCGGAATCGATGAGCATAGAAAGGCGCAGGATACTTGAGCTGTTCGGCGCAAAGATTGTTCTTACGCCCGCGCCTGAGGGTATGACAGGCGCAGTGAAAAAAGCAGAACAATTGCTGAAGGAAACTGCGAACGCCTTTATGCCTCAGCAGTTCAAAAATCCGGCCAATCCGCTGATTCACCGCGAGACCACGGCAAGGGAAATCTGGGCGGACACCGACGGCAAATTCGATATTTTTGTAGCTGGCGTCGGGACGGGCGGAACAATAACCGGCTGCGGCGAGGTGTTCAAACAGAAGAATAAAGATATCAGGATTGTAGCAGTCGAACCGAAGGATTCCCCTGTGCTTTCGGGCGGCAAAGCCGGCCCTCATAAAATCCAGGGTATCGGGGCCGGTTTTGTGCCGGATGTTCTCAACCGCAGCGTTATCGACGAGATAGTTCAGGTCTTGAATTTCGACGCTATGGAAACGGCCCGGCTGCTGGCCGCCAAAGAAGGCATATTCGCTGGAATCAGCTCCGGCGCGGCAACCTGGGCGGCAATAGAGGTATCAAAACGCGCAGAAAATGAAGGTAAGACCATAGTTGTTATCCTGCCCGACACGGGAGAAAGATATTTATCAACCGAGATGTTTGAGTTCAACAGATAAACCGGAAACCAGTTTAGGATTTTAGCATTGAATATTAAGTTTTGAATAAGGGATTTTTCTATGACCAGAGGAGAGATGACTGATAAAAAGCTCGAAGAGCTGGTAAGTGAAATCGTCGGCACTTATCATGGCGATTTGGGAATTAATTTTATCGACACAGCCAATCTGCCTGTACGTGACACGATTCTCGAAACCATTGATTTGCTTTTCGAGGTGCTTTTCCCGGGCTATACCGGGAAAAGAACGATTACAAAGAGCAACATAAACTTTGTGGTAATTGATATCCTGTGCCACATTTACACGGAACTGTCAAACCAGATAGAGCGTGCTCTTAAATACCGCTGCCGGCTTGAGAATTGCTCCACAGGCGGCTGCCGCAAAATGGCGGAGGACGCGACGGTCCATCTTCTGACGCAACTGCCGAAGATTCGCGAAATGCTCAAAGGCGACGTCAAGGCCGCCTTCGAGGGCGACCCTGCAGCCAAATCATACGAGGAAATCGTCATAAGCTACCCTTGCATCATAGCGATTGCCATATACCGAATCGCGCACGAGCTTTATCTCAAGGATGTCCCCCTGATTCCGCGCATTATGACCGAATGCGCCCACATGAAAACCGGCATCGACATTCACCCCGGCGCAAAAATCGGCAAAAACTTTTTTATCGACCACGGTACGGGCGTCGTGATAGGCGAAACGAGCATTATCGGCAACAACGTCAAAATCTATCAGGGCACGACTTTGGGGGCGCTTAGTTTCCCGAAGGACGAACGGGGCGGGATAATAAAGGGCGGCAAACGGCACCCGACAATCGAGGACGACGTAACAATTTATGCCGAGGCGACGATTCTGGGCGATATAACAATCGGCAAAGGCGCGATTGTCGGCGGCAACGTCTGGATTAAGGAATCGGTGCCGCCGGGAGTTACTGTTATGACGCCCAACGCGGAACTTGTGTATAAAAAGCATAAGACAGAAAAATAATGAGCAACCTGTTGATAGAAAAAATAAGTAAGCTGAGGACCGAGCGAAACGCGGTAATCCTTGCGCACAATTATCAGGCCGGCGAGGTGCAGGACGTAGCTGATTTTACGGGAGATTCACTGGCGTTGAGTGTTAAAGCAGCCAAGACCGACGCCGACGTGATAGTTTTTTGCGGCGTCAAGTTTATGGCGGAGACAGCGGCCATTTTATCGCCTGGAAAAACGGTGCTCTTGCCCGACAAAAACGCCGGCTGTCCTCTCGCTGATATGATAACAGCCGGCCAGCTTAGGGAATTGAAACAGAAGCACCCCGGCGCGTTAGTTGTCTGCTATGTAAACAGCTCCGCGGAGGTCAAGGCCGAAAGCGATTACTGCTGCACAAGCGCAAACGCTGCCGAGATTGTCGAGTCGCTGCCTCAGAACGCGGAAATTATTTTTGTGCCCGACCAGCACCTCGGCCGGTTTGTTATGGAAAAAACCGGACGCAAAATGATTTTGTGGCCGGGTTATTGCATCACTCACGCCGCGATTACCGAAGACGACATAAAAAAAGCAAGAAAGACCCATCCAGACGCGATAGTTATGGCGCATCCCGAATGCAATGAGCCGGTCAAGGCAATTAGCGACCAGATTTTAAGCACCGGTCAAATGCTCAAATTTGCAAAACAAAGCGACGTGAAAATATTTATCGTGGCGACGGAAACGGGAATCCTTCATACTCTGAAAAAAGAAAACCCGGACAAGGATTTTTTTGCAGTGAGCAATCGAGCGGTCTGCCCGAATATGAAACGTATAACTTTGGAGAAAGTGCTCTGGTCGCTTGAAGATATGCATTACAAGATAACCGTGCCCGAAGAGATACGGACGAGAGCGAAAAACGCATTAGACAGAATGGTGGCAGTTTTGCCCCGGAAGTAGAAAGGACCTTATAAATGAGTGATGAAAGAAAATACCATTTGGAAACACTTGCCCTGCACGCCGGCCAGCAAGTCGATACCGACACACGAAGCAGGGCCGTGCCGATTTACCAGACGTCGAGCTACATTTTCAAAGACAGCGCCCACGCGGCTAATTTGTTTGCACTGAAGGAATTCGGCAATATTTACACCCGGCTTATGAATCCGACGGCCGACGTGCTTGAAAAACGCCTGGCCGCCCTCGAAGGAGGCGTAGGCGGGCTTGCTTTAAGCTCAGGGCAATCCGCAATTTACGTAAGCGTTTTCAATATCTGCGGAGCAGGAGGCCACATCGTATCGTCCAATTCGCTTTACGGCGGAACAGTCACGCTTTTCAGCCAGACCTTCCGCAAACTGGGTATCGATGTTACTTTCGTTGACCCGAGAGAGCCGGAAAATTTCGCAAAGGCGATTAAGAAAAATACACGCCTCATTTACATCGAAAGCGTCGGCAATCCGAAAAACGATATACTGCAATATGAAAAAATCGCCGAGGCCGCCCACAAAAACGGTATGCCGGTGATATGTGACAACACGGTTCCTACGCCGATATTGTTCAGGCCGATTGAATACGGTATCGACGTTGTTGTTCATAGTTGCACCAAGTTCATCGGCGGCCACGGCACATCGATAGGCGGGG
>CAYLXJ010000053.1:0-10747 GCA_964387385.1 uncultured Pirellulales bacterium | reverse complement strand
AGCAATCCTGTTTTCAGATCCGGCTTTGGCCTCAGTGATTCGAGGCGGATTGAGCAAAACATGGTCGCCGGGCTGCAGTCCCTCAATTATCTGGACAAAGGTATCGTTGAACAGCCCCGTTTTGACCTCTCTTTCGACGGGAGTGGAGCTATTGAGGACATAGCATACTTTTTTACCGCTTCTGTTGGCAACGACCTGAACGGGAACAATAACGACGTCGTCAAGATGTTCGATGAGTATTTCAACCCGGGCAGACATCCCGGGTTTAAGGAAGTCGTGCTGGCCCTCGATACTAACCTGCGTGGTATAGACCTTGACGTCGGGGCTTAGCCAGTTTCTCTGCTGGTCGGGTAGCGGCGCGATTTTGATTACCTCGCCTGTAAAGGTCCTATCTGGGAAGGCGTCCATAACGATTTTTGCCCTCTGCCCGGGTTTTACATTGTCAACAGCCGACTCGTGGACCGTGATTTCCGCCATCATTTCAGATGTGTTTGGCAGTGAGATGATGATTTGTCTCTGGAAGACCTGCTCACCCGGAGCGATCATACCGCTTGATGAGCCGCCTCTGAACCGCTGCATCGGCTCCAAACTTGAGCCGTAAACAACAAGCCCTGTCCCTGGTGCCTTGATTGTGCAGGCGGCAAGCTGGTTTTTGGTCTTGT
Source organism: uncultured Pirellulales bacterium (assembly GCA_964387385.1). Lineage (GTDB taxonomy): Bacteria > Planctomycetota > Phycisphaerae > Sedimentisphaerales > Anaerobacaceae > Fen-1362. The sequence goes on along the minus strand of CAYLXJ010000053.1, from coordinate 10,085 downwards.
TGAGACGCTCCTCCTGAAGCTCGAAACGTGCCTTGGCGCTTTCTAACTGTGCCTGTGCCTGGGCAAGCTGTGAACGTGTCTTGGCGTAGGTCCGTTCGAGATTGCGGTTGGCCTCGAAATAATCGCTCAAGAGCTTCTGTGTCTGCTTTGAGAAGTCATAGGCGTTGTATAAGCTTAAATTGGTTCTGGCTTGTCCAAGCTTTATTACCAAGCTCTCTACATTTAACCTGTCGCTTTGAAGGTCGGTTTCTGAAACGTATTGTTTTTCTCGCAGGCGAATTGTCCAGTCGAGGGTATTCTGTGCCCTTTTGAGCTGTTCTTCTGCCAGAACAATATTGTCTTGCAGTTCGCCGAGCTTCTGCGAGCATTCGCCGCCGAGATTGTTCGGGTCATCGAGGAGGGAATTGACGTTAATCAGGGTGGCGATATCGGCATTGGCGTCGTTGGCTTCGTTGACTATTTCGATGAGCCGGCCTGCCAGCTTATCCCCCAGATATTTCTGGAAGTCCATAAGAGCGAATTTGACCTTAAGCTGCGCGGCCGCTATGTCGCTTTCGTTCTGCTTGACCTGTATGTCGTAGGCCTCTTTTGCCTGTGCGTAACTCGCTTCGGCGGAGGTGTAATCGATTTGTCTCTGGCTGAGCTGCTCTTTCAACTCGCCCGCGTCGAGCTCCACGAGAATTTTGCCGTTATCGACGTCTTCCTGTGTTACATACGAACCTTCAGGAACGATATTGATTATCGTAGCCCTGCCTTCGACTTCTGATTTGAGGTCGATGGATTTTCGGGCCTTGATTGAGCCGCTTTCTGTAACAGTAATGGTCAGGTCATCGCGTCTTACAGTAAAAGTGCTAAGTGTTTTGGCAGGCACCGGAGCATCGTTTTTGCCGGACGCGAGCACAAGCACAAATACCGCTATCGCGATGACTGAGCCGGCGGCTATAAGCCATTTTCGCTTGCCTGAGACAAAGTTATAGATTTTCTTCATTCCCGTTTGCTCGGGACTGCTTTCCTGTGTCATTTTTCTGCTTTCCTGGTTCTGATTCGAGCTGTGCCCACATACCGTCGGGTTTAACTTGTAAAATACCTACGTCTCTATAGAAACTAAGTTTGGCGTCGAGATGGTTAACGAGAGCTGCGGTAACGGCGTTTTCTGCCTGTACCAGAGCGTCCTGTGAATCAAGCAGAATACGAACGGTGACCCTGCCGGCGTCTAACAAAAGCTTGTTGCTTTCGACTCGCTGGGTAGCGAGGTTAAAGCTGTTTAGTTGGATGCGGTATTGTTCAGCCGTTTGCACAAGCTGGCGATAGGCGTCTCTGACCTGCAGTTTGACGCTGTCAACATCCTCGTCATATCGTCGTTTTTGCTGTTCGAGCGCTATCAAGGCCGCTCGATAATCGTTTCGCTGAAACTTTCTGTCGAGAGGTAAATCAAGGTTATAACCGAAAGAGTAGTTTCCTTCGTGCAGCCGTAAATTCTGAAAATCCTGCTCACCCTGTGGGCTGCTGTAATCGATATCGGTTATGAAATCAAGCTGTGGCCCCAGGCCTTCAGCGAAAAGGACGGTCTTTCGCAGATTGTCGTCAATTCTATCAGCGGTGTTTGCCAGATCAAGCCGTCTTAAAAGTGCTGTCTCCACCGCCTCATCCAGCGCAAAACCGGGCTCGGTTACACCCATTTCCCTCAGCGCAATCAGCTCATTCTGGTCAAGCTCGATATTAGCGTCGGTCGGTATTGCCAGAATAAATTTGAAGGCGTCGAGAAATCTTTCATATCGCTGTTGTGCCTGCACCAAACTGGACTCTGCACTTAAAACGCTTTGGCGGGCCTCGTCCACGTCGATACGTGTTCGTCTGCCTGCTTCAGCTTCCATCTCGAGACGGTTTTTTGATTCGAGGACGCGCTGGTAATTGTTCTGGGCATTTGTTACAGCGTCTCTTTGCTGCAGGACTCCGTAATAAGCGTTGATAGTATCGACGACAAAGGTCTGCCTGAAACGGTTGAAGTCGCGAACAGTGTAAACTACGTCCCGCTCCCTTTGTATCAGCGTTTCAAGCTTCTGCTTTCCGCCGCCTGCGCCGAGCAGGGGGACTGTTACGCTTGTGGTAAGGATCGAGCCGAGAGACGTTTTCGGGTCTCCCGTCAGAAACCTCATCCATTCCACAGCCAGCTCGGTGGTTATGTCTATGCCGTTACTCAGTAAAAATTCCTGCTGGACACCTAAGCTCGATGTATGTGAAAAACCATCGGTAACTCTTGTTTCTGTGCCGTCTGAATCAGAAACTTCAGTATATATCCTTTCACGCGCGCCGGTTGATATTCCGAATAATTGCGCCTCGTAGTTATGCCTTACATCTGAAAGACCAAGTGCGGTAAGATAAAGTGTTTCTTTTTGACTTTTATAATTGCGGCTGTTAACAGTGGCGATTGCGACGGCCTGTGCGAGTGACAGTTTTTCGGGCATTACAGGAAAACCTTCGTATTTGATATCTCTGGGAGAGGGGATATTGCTGTCAGCTATTATGTAGTTTGCTTTTTCGCCGAAGGCTGGGTGCCATTTCTCATCGATAATTTTATAGACCTCTTTATCGGCCTTGTTCTTGTGGAATTCGGGGCTGCAGCCTCCAAGTATTGCCATAAACAAAGCAACTATAGCGCAAACCAATTTTATTGGCAAGTGCTTGTAAATCATCCAACCCCGCTCCAAATCCGCTTTGTACAACCGGAAATAGAATCTTTTGTGCTTTAACGCTATTATACAAAAAACAGCCCTGCAATTAAAGCCCAAAAACACGCTAAAGGCCCGAAAAAGGCATAAACTTTACGTTTTTTGCCGTCTGTATGTTCTATAACGGCCATCATATTCTATTAATTTTGACGCTTTTCGACCCCTTTGTATTTCACGGAATTGCGTAAAATGGGTTTATCGTTGGATACAGATTTTTTTGATGAGGCGGATGAGGAATTTTGGGGTATTTGGGAAGAAATTATTAAACTGCTGGATTTCGCTGATGTCGGGGGCTTCATCGATATCAAATTTCAGGCCCGGGCAGCCGGAATCGTAGTAGAACTTTCCGTCAATGTTGTACCAAGGGTATTCTCTGCAGCCCTTGGGTCTATGCGGATAAATCGAGCACAGGCCGTTTTTCAAAAGAATGCAGGTGCAGTCATCGGACCTGATGAATATCGCCTTTTTTTCGCTCATAAGCGACTCGATTCCTATTAATTCGGCCTCTTTGGGAGTTACTACCGGTGTGCCGATGACTTTGCAGCATTTAGCACATTTATCTTTCAAACATACCAGCCGGACTGGGCCTGCCGGGGTTTTGAAGCGATACAGACCTGCGTGCCTCGCTTTTAAGACGCTTTTAATGAGAATCCAGTTGACGTTCGAGCAAAGCTGCTGGTAAAGAATGCCAAGGCCTAACAGCAATAACGACGCGGTCAAACTGACTACTGGGGCAAGAAAGACCAGGTCGGTGTTATGCGTCAATCTGCCGTATAGTGCAGCGCCCCAGCCGGCGATGAAACCCGCCGAGACCGCCGCCGCTGCCCAGGCCGACAGTTTCCTCAGTCGGTCCCTTTCCCAGATAAGTGCAGCAATAGCGAGGGGGCAAAGGCCTAATTGAGCGCCATAAATCGCGAAGACCAAATCAGCGATTGAAAAGCCGATTGACGAGAGGAACTGCACTAATATGGTGGAGATAATAGCAGCGAGAATGAGAATGATTCTTGAGATATTAAGCTCCCTTTTGGATTTTGCACCGTCCGGGACATAGCCGCTTATGGATCTTCTGAAGACGTCAGTATAAAGGGTATGCGATACGGCAATCAGTTGTGTCGAGGCGACCGAGAGCATCGCGCCATACAGGCCGATTACGGTAATAAAAAGCACAATAGAAGCAAACGGCCCGCCTGATGAGCCGATAACGCCTACCAGCGAAACGAGGGGATTTACGTTCGGCACGGGTGCGACAATCGTAAAAACAAAACAAGCCAGAAGGGCGAGTATCGCCCAGGTAACGGCCGCGCCTAATGCGCTTCTGCCGAGACCTGTGGTTACTGTCCTGCCTTTTTCGCTGCCTGCGATGCGCTGCCAGACGCTCATATCTGAAATGAACGTCGGGACGTTGATAACGAGGATTCCGGCCAGAAATGACAGGACTTCTTTTGAAAAGGACGGCTCAAGTATGCCGGGTGGCATTCGCTTAAGCCCCTCGGCCCAGCCGCCGTGACTTGTGATGTAATAAATGTAAAACACGGGCAGGCACAAAAGCAGAAGCCCTATCGAAGTCATTTGGACCCTGTCAGTTACAATGACGGCCCGGAATCCGCCGACGGCTGTATAGATAAAGGAGGCAAGGCAAAGGATGACAACAACAAGCCAGGGTTCAACGTTCGGGATAAGGCCGGCGAAAAATTTCGAGCCGACCATTAATTCAACAGCAAATGCGCCCAAAAAACCCAAGCTCGTGCATATTGCCCCTACTCGCAAGAGGACGGGAGAATTGAATTCGCTTCCTAAGAATTCGTGGAGCGTGGGACGATGGTCGTAAGCGGACATACGTTCCCAGATTCTCGACGCAAACACTCGAACGAAAAAAAGTCCCGCGACGGTTGTTATGGCAGTCCATAACAGCCACAGGCCCAAATACTGCGAAAGCTCGAAAAGGGCCATAATTACCGTCGCAAGCGAAATTGTTGTCGCGACGGTTGCGGTGCTGAACTCGGTTGAGTCCTTGACGCGTGCCTCTCTGCCGGTTGTCAGTGGCAATAAATCTGCCACGTCTTTTGTGCGCCTGCCGACGGCAAAGCCGATTCCGACGTAAATCAACAGCACGAATAAAAGCGCTGCTATGATAATATAAGTCATATTATTACAAGTTCTATTTGTGAATTTTCAGTTCGACACTGAGTCGTTTTTTCAAACCTGCGGGCACATTCGGATATTGGCCTTTGGCGACTTTCGACAGCACGCGCAATTCGGGGCCGGGATAAAGTTCAACGTCCCAGCCGCGTTCCGAAAGCATGCTGAAAACCGCTACCTCTTCCAGAATATACTCACAGGATAGCCGGATGGCCTGCTCAATTCCAACCGCCGGATTTTTTCCGTTTCTTTTTTGTCTTTTGATAAAGGACAAAGCGTCATATGCCACTGACTTTCTGAATTCCTCATCAGATAAGAACATCTCATCTAATATTTTTTTTGCTGATGCAAATTCCTCGCTCTGCAAATGCTCTTTCCATCGGGTCAGTATGATTTTTCCTGTAGGCAGGTTAGAAAAAATATCCTTTGTATGCGATATAAATAAATCGCCTCTTTTTATAGCGAGGTCTCGCGCTTTAATTTCGTCGCATCCATTTATAATCTGCTCATCAAACCGGCAAAGATAATCGCCGACTATCACAAGGCACTGCTCGAATTTCTTCGCGGCCCACGCAAGCAATGCCTTCAGCGAATCCCCTGCGAAAAGCGGATTTTCCAAACTTATGCCCATATAGCATTTTCTGTGTGCGAATAACTCCTCCGCAGAAATCCGAGGCAGGATTTTCGCGATACTAATTTCAGGTAAAGTATTTTTACAATGTGAGTCCGAAGTCACTTAATAATTTCCTGATTTTAAGGAGTTTTTCAGATGTTTCGTCGTAACCCAAACTTGTGCCGTATATGTCTGCTCCGGTAGGGCCGACGGTCGCGTTATCGATAAAGGGGACGACATAGCCATTCAGCATAATATACGCCCAAAGATTATTAAAAGACGAGTTCCTATAAAGCAGAATCTCATCAATTTCGGCCTGTTTTTCACCGCCGAACCTGATAACGAGCTTTTTACTGAGTATTTCATCGAAGGTCTGTAAATGACGTTCGTATTTCAGTCGGTCGGCCACGAATTTTTCCTTGAGGTTTTCAGCTATTTTATCGTGATACCACTTTGCTTTATCAGCAGGCGCGTCGCGATAAATTATGAGAATCTTTTTGAAACTATCCTGCCAGAGATACGTGTAATCGAATATGCCGACGTCAACGACGATTTCCGGGTTTCGGACAATGCCGATTAAATGTGAGAATTTGTCCTGGTGCAAATCTTCCCATCTTGCAAGTTCCTCTGCCGTCACCCGCGGAGTGATGTTCCTAAGATTGTCGATGAGCTGCAGGACCGTGTCAAGATAAAAGGGGGCTACGCCCTGCAAAATGTTTCCGATTTTCCCATAAAGCCGGCCCGAAAGAGGATATTCGTATGTCGGACTCATAAATTCATCTATTTCAGCGGCGCTGTAAGGCGGCGGCTCAGTCGTCAGAAATTTAATAAGCTCAGCTTTTAACCCGCAGGCGATTATTGATTCGGCGAGATTATTGGAAACGGATTTCCAGAGGTAATCTAATTTTCCGAGAACCCTTGCAAGGGAAGGCGTGGCTTCGATAAGCAGGGCGGCGGTTGTTTTCATATCCTTCAATGAATTTTTTGTGCTTTCTAACATTTGTATGGAAACGAGGATTTCACAAAGCGGCACAAATTCGATTGTTTCAAAAGTTTGAACGACTCGAATCGCGCGAGATGGCTGCAGGATTGCGGAACCGGCCTCAATCATTCTGTAATGCGAAGCGGCAAGGCCGAGGCGCGAAGCTACCTCAGAAGATGAAATACCTCCCATTTTGCTTCGAAGCTCCTGAAAAACCAAACCAAGTGCCTGAGCAAGAGGATTTTTGATTCTTTTAACTATTTTTTTCATACCATAGCATTAAGAAACAGTCAAATCCGGCTTTTTTCAATTATCATTATTCGTCAAGATTATAGTGATATTGAAAAAATAAAAAAGCAAAAATGTCAAATATTTTTGACTAAAATTAAGGAAGATTTCTATATCTCCTTGTTAATAAAGGAGATGCGTCATTGCAAAAAACGCTAATATTATCATACAAAAATGCAAACAATACTTGACATAAAACGTCTATACTAATAGAATGGGCAAGTGAGTCCTATAACGGAAAATAGAAAGGACTTAAAAAGGTGAAAACAATGACTCGAAAAGAAAATGGCTCAAAAAGAAAAGGAGGTGCCTTATGTTAAGGTTAGAAATGATTAAAATGATAAAAATAATCATTGTTATATTAACCCTGACAGCATCAATGGCACAGTTGGCTTGGGCTAAGCAAGGGCAGGCAAAAGGCGAGAAGCAGGGAAAAGCCGAACATAGCCAGCGTGTTGAAAAAGCTTCGGAAAGGGCAAGAGTTCAATCGCCTTCCCGTCAGGCGGAAATGCCAAAAAGGGAAATCCCGAGAGCAGAATCCCGGCCGACAGGACCATCAATGCGAGAACAGGCAACGAAGATACCTCAGATATCACAAAGACAGGAGCCGGCACCGAGGCAGGAAACGCGAATAACGAGAGTGCCCAGCGGCGTGGAAGTAAGAAGGCCGGAAAAAGCAAATCCCAAAAATGAACGACAGGTGATAATACCGAACAATGATGTTAAAACGACAGATAAACCGGGTTTTCTGAGCCGGATCGAACTTCCAAAAGAAAGAACTGTCAAAACCAGAGATATTTCGAAGCCGATTACGGACAAAAAACTGCAAGAAGACCGTGGTCCTCTCATTATTAAAAGAATTGACCTGCCGAAAAATGAAAAAAAGCCGATAGTTGAACAAAAGCGGGAAGTAAACAGAGTATCACAGATAACACTGCCGGGCGATAAGCCGAAAAGACCGGTTATAGACGGTTCGATTCGCCCGCGTCCCGATGAGCAAACGCGCACAAGAGACAACGATTCAGACACGTCAAGCATTCGTCGTTGGTTTGATGGGAGGGGGAGAAATGATAACACAACACGGACAGACGCTGTCAGTAGAAACAGCGATTTATTCAGAAGCCGCCGGGATGGTTTAACCAAATTTGATTCGATAAGCCGCAGCAGCGACATTGTAAGAAGCCGCCGAAGAACCATTGAAATGGAAGACAGCCATCACGAGTTCAGACGTTTCAGACCGGCCAATACTACGAGAGTTATATACGAGGACCGCAGAAGCGGATTTGGCTCAAGATACCACCACGACTTTATTTTCAGAGACCGCCATCAACGGATATGCAGCCGGATTATCTGGCCGAGATATTACTATCCAGTATATTACTCTTGGGGCCATCAATATAGTTTCCACTATGTATATCCGTTCTATCACCGCAGATACGTATTTATCAGCTTGAACGGATTCTGGCCGGATTACAGCTACGTCCGTTACTACTGGTATCCGACGCATTTCTATACCTGGTATGGATATACACCAATTGCCTATGAAGTCCCCGGCAATACCTATAACTATTACACTTACAATTATTATGGACAGCAGGGTGTAATATCAACAACTACGGATTACAGCACAAGCGGGACAGGTCTTACGCCGGTGACCGCAGAAACATTCGCCGATGTTCGTGAAAAGCTCAGCAGAGAGGGTAAAAGCCCTGACGCCAAGACGCTTTCCGATACGATGTTCGAGGACGGCGTAAAGGCGTTCGAGCAGGCAAACTATGCCGAGGCGACTGAGAAATTCTACGCGGCGATGCAGCTTGCTCCGGAAGACCAGATTCTGCCTTTCGCGTATGCACAAGCGCTTTTCGCGGAGGGTAAATATACCGAATCAGCTGAGGCGATTCGCACGGCCCTGCTGAAATCGTCGCCTGATAAAGAGGGCGTTTATTATCCGAGAGGCCTTTACTTGGATGAGAATACACTCGACGAACAGATTGACCAGCTTGCAAAAGCGGCCGATGCAATGCCTGGCGACAGCGACCTGCAGATGCTTCTCGGCTATAACTTGCTGGGCGTCGGCGAGACAGACAAAGCGGTTGGCCCGCTGACAAAGGCCAGAGATGACTATAAGAATTTCGGGGCCGCAAATACGCTTTTAGAGTTGGCTGAAAAAATTAAAACCGGTGAGACACAATAAATAAGGAGGCAAAAAATGTTGAGACGAATTACGACAATAAGTTTGATGTTGAGTATTGTTTCGGCCTTTGTTCTTGGCGGCTGCGCAAGCGACGCCCAGACAGGCGCGGTCATCGGGGGCTTGGCCGGCGCAGGCATTGGGGCTCTGGCCGGGGGTCATACCGAATCGACGTTAATCGGGGCCGCTGTCGGAACGGGCGCTGGCTACATAATCGGCAACGAAAGCGACAAGAACAAGACGCAGGCGCGTATGTATGCGATGCAGGAAGACATTAACTCACAACTTGTCAACGTAACTAACAGCAACGGCTCCATTGTCCAGGTCCGGCTCAGAAGACAGGGCGTCGGCTGGATAGGCCCGCGGGGCGAATATTATCCAACGCTACCTTCCTCAGAACAACTGCGTCCGGTTTACGGATTTTAGCTCGGTATTTGCCGGCGAGAAGTCCTCCGAATCCCGCCTTTTTCCAAGGAAGCCGAACAATGAAAAGGCGGGATTTTTTTATTCTTTATACTGGAGAGTGATTTTTTAAAGCCAATCCAGTCAAAATCAAGGCATTAAAATAACGAGGCCTGACTCGGATATTCCGGTTCAGGCCTCATTTATTGATATATTTTATGACCGGATTTGCCGGCCGGATTATCTTTTTCTGCGAAGAAGAGCCAAACCGCCGAGGCCGAGCAGTGCGATTGTCGCCGGCTCAGGGATTACCCGAACGTTGTCAATGTAGAAATTGCCCCAGGTCATACCAGCGTCGCCGCCGAGGTTCGTGGATACACTAAACTGCAGCCACCCTGAGCCCTCGACACCGGCCCAGTTGTAGCCAGTTAGATCATAAGCAATCGTTCTTGTGTGGACTTCGCCCCAGTTATAGGGGTCCCAGCTTCCGGGATATGACGGATTGGCCGTGTCAATTGGTCCGGTCTGCCACCAGCCGGGGTTGCTGTTAAGAGCTATCGGTCCCCACTGAGCCCATACATTCGTTCCAGACCACTCGGAAGCAATCCAGGTCACATCAAACATAATCTTGTGTCCCGGCTGCGCTAATAAGTATCGGTCCTGGTACATATTGTTGTTACCGAGGGAAAAACTGAAGCCCTGAGAAGTCGGTGTTATACCATAAACGTAATCACCCTCTGT
>CAYLXJ010000052.1:0-10803 GCA_964387385.1 uncultured Pirellulales bacterium | reverse complement strand
CCGAGGTCGCAAAAGCCGGCGCCGACGGCGTAATCATCGGCTCAAAAATCGTGGGGCTGATTGAGGAAAACATCAAAAATAAAACCAGATGCCTCAGTGAGATATCGAAATTTATCTCCTCAGTTAAATCGGCCCTGTCAGATTAATATTAACCGTTTTTGAAAATTGTTTCAGAGAACATTATGAGCAAGCTGCTTTATATTAAAGCGTCACCGATGAGGGAACGCTCCAATTCGATTGCCGCCGCCGACTCGTTCGTCGAGGCGTATAAAAAATCACATCCTCAAGACGAAATTAAAGTGCTCGACCTTTTCACCACAGACCTGCCGCCTTTCGATTTTCTCGCCGCCTCAGGCAAATACAAGGTTATGCACGGCAAACCCCATTCCACGGAGGAAAAAACCGCTTGGGACAAGGTCGTCGCGATTATCAATGACTTCAAAAACGCTGACAAATATGTCTTTGCCGTCCCGATGTGGAATTTTTCCATTCCCTACCGCCTCAAGCAGTATATCGACATCCTCGTCCAGCCCAGTCTTACCTTCTCTGTCGATTCCGCCGGTAATTACAAGGGCCTCGTTACCGGCAAACCCGTTTTTATCGCCTACGCCCGCGGCGGCGAATATATCGAGGGAACCGAATCAGCCGCCTTTGACTTTCAGAAAAAATATTTCGAGCTGATTCTCGGCTACATAGGCCTCAACGACTTGCGCTTTGTAATCGTAGAGCCGACCCTCGGACGAGGAAAAGAAATCGCAGAGCAAAGACGCGCCGCCGGCGTCGAAAAGGCTGCACAAATGACCGCCGGCTTTTAACCTTGCCATTTGACTTATAGCCGCCCTATAACTGAAGGCGAACCCAGATGTCGTTTAATAACATCTCGTCGTTCGTAAGCCGCGTCCGCAAATCATTTATCTGCCTGACAAAATCCTTGTTGATATTCGTAATGGTTATCTCGAGCTGCTTGTTTTCATTCCTTATATCTGAAACGGTCTTGTCCAGATACTTAATGCTCTCGTTTAGTTTCACACTCGCTTCCGCGACCTGCTTCTCGACCGCCCTGAGCCGTTTCTCCGCCTCCGCTTCGTATTCGAGCTTCCTTAAGCTCGCACGCGACTCGACCTGCTTGGTCCATACCTCTCTGTCGTCCTCAAGCTTCTTGATTGCCCTGTCGATTTCAGCGATTCTTTCCACGTCGGCTCCGCTTGCCTCAAGCGAACGTTTTGCCTTTTCGTAACTCCTTATTGCCGAAATAAAATCGTCCGGGTCATCCCTGAAATCCCACGTTCGCGCCGCAAAATACTCCGCTATCCGCGTGTAATATTGCGATTCAGGCATTGGTCTTGTCTTGAGCGTCCTCGGGTCCAGCTCCCTCTTGCTGTACGACTTTGTAACAAGCGCACTGTCCGCCGGCTGCTCGATAACCACCTGCGTATTGTCCTCGCTGAGCAGCCGCCCCGATACGGCGTTGCCGTCCCTCATATAAAATTCCGCCATTGTTACCGCCTCTGTCCTCGGCCTCCTGGCAACCGTCGCCCTCTGCGCACTCCCGTTCGGCTCACTAATCGCCGCAAAACTAATCGCTAACGAAACAAGTATTATCGCCGTTATGCTTAAAACTATTCCCCGCGTCATTTTATTACCTCCTAATCACTTCTGCTTTCTGCATTCTGTGTTCTGTCTTCCGTCCTCTGTCCTCTGTCTTCCGTCTTCCGTCTCTTTAACCGTTAATCATCTTATACGCCCTTATCAGCTCCGCCGTGCTCCACGCTTGTGCAAAACACCCCTTCTGCTTATAAGGCGGCTCAGCGTCAAATATTTCGCTAACCTGTCCCACACAGCCGTCTTCCTTAAAGTGCCTCAATAACGGCTCAATGAAACTCGCTGCTCGCGTTTTACTTTCCTCGCTGAAACCATTGACCTTCAAATACGCCTCTACAAATGGCCCCATCAAATAAGCCCAAACCGTCCCTTGATGATATGCCTCGTCACGCTGCCTCTGCGGCCCCGTATATATACCATGATATCGCTTATCATCAGGCGACAGCGTCCGCAAACCAAAAGGCGTCAGCAGCTTCTTCTCTACAATACTGACAACCGCTCTTTGCTGTTTGTCTGTTAAGGGCGAAAACGGAAGTGAAACAGCATATATCTGGTTTGGTCTAAGTGTCGCGTCTGCTGTTCCGTCAGGTAATATGCAGTCATTCAGCCATCCCCACTCCTCATTCCAGAATGACTGCTCAAAACTTTCTCTCACCTTGTTAATTTCAAATTTCAGCTCACTGTTTATCTGCCCATCCTCATCATAATATTTATTAAGCCGGCTCAATGCGTTATACCAAAGCGCGTTGACCTCGACGCACTTGCCGTATCTCGGCGTAAAAACAATCCCCTCACATTTTGCATCCATCCACGTAAGTTGTGTCGTGCCGTCCCCTGCCGTAATCAGCCCGTCCGCGTCCGCGTGTATCCCGAACCTCGTCCCGCGTCTGTATGACTCAATTATCGAAATAATCGTCGGCAGCATCGTTTCCTTAAACCACCCGCGTTCCCCTGTCGCCGCCAGAAACTCGAACGCCGCGTTTATAAACCATAGCGACGCGTCAACGCTGTTATAATGCGCCTCACCCCCATAATCGTCAAAGCAGTTTGATATCATCCCCTCGCTTGCCGCCTCCGCAAATAAAAGCAATACAGATTTCGCCTCTGCGAATCTCCTCGTTGCCAGCAACAACCCCGGCAGTGATATAAACGCGTCCCTCCCCCAGTCAGTAAACCACGGATACCCCGCAAGTATCGTCGTCCGCATTTCCTCTTTTATCTGTCCTCCGTCTTCCGTCCTCTGTCCTCTGTCCTCCGCCCTCTGTCCTCCGTCCTCCGTCCTCCTCTTCACTATGAACTGCTCCCCCGCCTCGTAAAGCATCGCCAGGTTATTGTCCCCTTCTGCTTCGGTGATGACAGAATTATAATCTTCCGAAAGCTCCCGGATAACGTCCTCTATCGCCAGCCGTTTTCCTCCCACTTCATATCCTCTGTTCAAGTTCGCCCGCAGGACTATTCTCCTCGGCGAATCAATCAGATACCGGATAATCCCCGGACTAAACAAGTCCTCCAAAAAATCCTGCCCGCGCTCCTTGTCAACGCGATACACAAAATTGTACCACCACTCCGGCTTCTTCTCGAAAATCCCGCTTCGGTAATTCAAAGTCAAAACGCCGCATTCCTCCTTCTTGTTGCTGATTACCAATTGGCCCTCTTCCGCTGTCAATGTCATATGCTCTCCGGCCTTCTGCAGCGAGTGATAATCCCGCATCGCCGCAAATGGCTGCACCGCGAATTCAATCGCTCCCGTTACCTGCGCAAACTCATAAACTATCGCAACGCTGTCCTGCCCTCGCTGCATATATATCGATTTTGTCAGCCGAAGCTGGCCAATCTCATAATAAAAGTGAATACCATAATCTTGAGTAAATCCCTTAAGGTAAAGACGCCCCGCAGGAGTGATTATTCCCGGAAACTCGAATGTCGATAGCTTGAACTCCGCCGGCCCAGAAATTACCGACTCTGTTATATTCGTTAACGCCATTACCCTCCTAACAGGCGGCTGTAAAGTTCCTATAAGCAATCCGTGATACCTCCTCGTATTGCACCCGCAAACCGTCCCCCCTGCATACCCCCCCCTCCCGTTGGTCAATAACCATTCCTTCTCCAACAACCCCTCCACCGGCACATTTACCGTCTCGACACTTATCCCCGTTTGTCTTTGAACCGCCAACATACCAACAATATATATCCTCCTCGGGCATATTGCACTCCAAATTTTGTTGGGCAGAATTTATCCCGACGCATATTCGGATTTTGTTTAGGAATTTGATATTTGGATTAGGGCTTTTCCGCAAAATTGGCAATCGAAAATCTTTTTTTAATTCACCGACGCCCCCTCCTGTGACGCCGCGTTATGAGCTATTTAGAAATTTACATCCTCTATCGGCTCACCATCCTGCACGTCAACCTCTACGGTTTTGTCATCAACGACTACACTCCACTTTCGTTTCAGGCCGGATGGGTCAATCGGAGGAGCACAAACGCGGAATTCATATCTTCCATTCTCATCGGTAAAAGTCCTCTCCTGATACCAAAAGTCCCTGCACGGCAATTGCAGCAATACTTCCTTCATCGCCTCGGCCTCGCGTTTACCATCAACGATGCGGCTGACCGTCCCGCGAATACTTTCTCCCTGTTTCAATATAACTGTAATTTCGTTCGCATCGCAGGACTTCTGAAATATAAACGCTGGCGCAAAACCCTCCTTACTGAATTGCACGTCAAATCGACGCCCTTCTGCCTTGCAAAAAATAACAAAACTTCCGTTGCTGTCGGTAACACCTGTGGGAGCTAAGCCGCTATACCACATCAGCTTCCATTTGCCGTCGTGAAATTCTTCAATTGCGCTTAACCTCCATTTGGCTCCGTCTATTGGAAAGCAGTTAACGTCGATAACCTGGCCTCGAATAACTGCCGCCCCTTGAGCATTCAACGAATGCAAACCAGCCATACATAACACAAAAATGAACAGGTTTCTTTTCAAACTCATATTAATACCCTGAAATTTATTTTTAAGTATATCCTGAAGTAATAAAAGGGAAAAGATATTTCCCGGCAATTAGCACATCTGATTTTGTAGGGCGGGGCTTTCCTCGCCGCAGGCGAATTGTATTTTGGTATTTGGATTTTGTTTGAGTTATGAGATTTGTTATTTGAGATTTATTTAAATCGGCAATTGGCAATCGGAAATCTTTTTATTTCACCGCCGCCCCCGCTTGTTCCGCCGCGTTATGTGTTGCCGGAACCGACTGTATCTGCCTCGCACATCTGTTCTGCAAATGCCCTAAGATATTCATAAAATTGATATACGAATCGTATGGCGAATCGTATGGATTGAAATACTTGTGCACATCCCCGTCGGAAAACCACTTTGTGCACATATAATAGAAATGGTCCGATGTCTGCATCCTGCGCCAGTCGTTGATAAGGTTCGGGTCGCCTGTTGACCTTATTTTCCTCTCAAGCCGGTAAAGCTCGTGCATCGCGTTCGACTGCATCGCGTTGCCAAGCCACGCCGACAGATCCCTCTCGATATCCGCCCAGCTTATCAGATGAGGCACATCCACAATCCCCATCGCCGGATACGCCTCTATCACTTCGCTCGGTGTCTTAAAATCATTGTCCGGGTGCTTGAATACCTCCTCCGGCAGGTGCCTCATAAAATCAAATATCCCCGTCTCCTTCCACTGGTGTTCCCCTAACGTCTCGTAGTCCATAAACAAATTCACCACGAATCCGTTGCCGTTGACCTTGCCTATCCAGTGCCCGAATTTGTCCGCAGTCAATGGCCACCCGGCCCAGTCACGGTTCGAAAACCGGAAAGCTATGTCGTCGCTCAGCCGGTAATTCTTCAGTAATAGCTTTATATGCCTGCACCCCTTCGGCTGATAAACGAAATTCGGACTGCGATACCCAAGAATGTGGTCCGCCCCCTCGCTTAAGACAGCGTCGAAACACCCCATCGACTCAATAAGCAGTGCAAGGTCGTTATTATAAATCAATTCCGTGTTGCGGAAAATCCTCGGCGTCTGCCCGAACAATTCCTTTATCGTCTCGATGTGCTTGTTGACCTGCTGCACAAACTCATTGCGCGAATACAGAAAGCTCAAGCTGTGATAATATGTCTCCGCCAGAAACTCCACGCACCCTGTCCTCGCCAGCACATCGAACGTGCTTATCACTTCCGGGCAATACTCGAAAAGCTGCTCTAAGAGAACTCCCGTTATGCTGTATGCCACTTTGAACTTGCCGTCGTATTTGCGTATCAAATCGAGGATTAAACGATTCGCAGGCAGATAACACTTATTGGCGACCTTCCTGCAAATCTCCGCGTTCTTGTGGTCGTCGAAATAATACGGGTGGTCGTCAAATACTGTGTAATGTCTTAGCCGTCTCGGCTGATGAACCTGAAAGTAAAAACAAACCGATGCCATTCCCTTGGCTCCTTAATCAACTCCTGCCGCTGCAAGCGCCTCTTCATAAATCCTTGCGCATTTCTGCGCCGAATCCTTCCACCTCAGCTTCCTCACCTCGTAATTGCCGTGGCTTTTTAGCGTAATCGCCAGAGGAGGATGCGTCAGCACCGCCACAATCTTGTTCGCTATGTCGTCCACGTCCCAGAAATCGACTTTCAGCGCATGATGTATGACTTCCGATACGCCGCTCTGCTTGCTTATTATTACGGGGACATCATTATCCAGTGCTTCCAAAGGCGCTATACCGAACGGCTCCGACACCGATGGCATAACGTATAAATCCGCCATCTTATAAATCTTCTGCACATCCTCCCCTCGCAAAAATCCCGTAAACAGGACCTTGCTGCCTATCCCCAGCCCCGCCGCCATTTCCACCGCTCGGTGCATCATATCTCCCGAACCGGCCATCACAAACTTCACGTTGTCCATCTTCTCCAGCACCTTCTTCGCAGCACGGAGAAAATAATCGGGCCCCTTCTGCATCGTGATTCTGCCCAAAAACAGGACCACCTTCTCGTTTCTCTTTATGCCCGTCCCGTTCCCGTTGCCGTTGCCGTTCCTCTCGACCCCGTTATAAACCACCTCGACCTTGTTCCCGCTCACCCCGTATCTGCTGATTATGATATTTCGCGTCAGGTAACTCACTGCGATGATTTTGTCCGCCGCGTGCATCCCCATCCGCTCGAAATCATAAATCATCTGGTTGACGTGCTCCCCGCTTCGGTCGAATTCCGTCGAGTGAACGTGCACCACCAATGGCTTGCCGCTCATCCTCGCAACCGCCACACCCGCTGGGAACGTCATCCAGTCGTGCGCGTGAATAACATCAAAATCCTCTTCCGCCGCCAGCTTCACCGCCAGTTCCGCGTACCGCTGCACCTCCTCGTACATATTCCCGCTGTAATCGACCTTCCTGGTAAATTGCTCCGATTTCCCGTGTGCCGCCCGTATCTGGGCCAATGATTCCTCGATTCTCTGCTGGTATGTTTCCGATGTAAGATATGGTGTTAATGGCGATGCTATCGCTCGGAACCTAACGTTTTTCATCCTCCGGGCCTTACTTCCACTACCAACCTTCACCCCCGGCCCCAGTATCCTCACCCGACCCGCATACTGACATTTCACAAGTGTCGGCAGGACAAATGTGACTTCCACCCCCACCTCATCTAATGCTTTGGTCAGGCCATAGCACGCCGTCCCCAACCCGCCCGATATGTACGGGGGAAATTCCCAACCAAGCATGAAAACTCTCATTTGAGACCTCGTTGCCTAATTGTCAAAATTACGCTTATCTAAAACTACGACCGAATGTCGCAAATATCGCTTGTATAAGGACTTAGAATCAGCAGCTTGTTTAGGATATAGTTGCTAATCTCAAGGTGTTGAACAGTAAGTCCTTTTATTATCTGTAAAGCCATTATCGACCGCAAGTTAGGCCGTCTTTACCGCCTCCAAAAACATAAAAAAGCAAATTTCCGCTGCCTAATAGTAATAATCGGGCAAAAACGGCTCTGCTGATGAACATTTTTTGCAAAAAAAGCCAATTTTGAGGTTAGTAGTGCGGTTTTTAAGGTCAGGCGTCGCTGAATATTAGCGCTATCGGCCTTAATAAGAAATTTCCTGTAATTTTCTAAATTTTTCCTTAGTCAACAGATTTTTTTAGGAATAAGGACTGATAACATAAGAAAAAGTAAAAATCAAAAATAAAAAGGCAAAAATAAAGAAAAACAAGATTCCTTTCTGCCTGCCCAAAAACTACTTTCCGGGGAAAAAGAAAGCCGTTCCGCGAAAGAGGCGGAACGGCCGGTTTTCGTTATGGCCCACATTTATAAGTTCTTCTTATTGTGTGGGTTATGTTCGTCCCGGCATATTAATGACCGAGACCCGACTCCTCCCTGAACCAGAAACAGTTCAGGGCTGCGCCGTGGTAGGCCAAAGGCCTACAGGTCCTGCGGCTTTACCGTGCTGCGCCTATTGGCCTTGCAGCGTTCGGCTGCACAATCCAGTATGCTATAGACCTTGTCGCTGAGCGCGCCGATTGCGTCAGCAGACGTCATCATCTTCTTGCCCTTTATATATGCCTTCACTTTGCTGGCTACTACCAATGTTTCTCTTTCCTTTGCCATACTAATAGACCTCCATAACTCAATAAAGTGATTAATGTCCTTTTGGCCGGCACCTCCGCACGCTGCGGACACGTCTTGCCGGCCCGTCTTCGCCTTGGGCTACGCCGAGGCGAGCAGGTTAAGACACTGTTAAAACCGATGTATAGACCGAATGCAACAAAAAAATGCGTTTTAACAAAAAATATTTTTAGCCACGAAAAGGCACATAATTCACAAAATTATTTGACGCTGATTCCGCAGATTTCGCTGGTTTTTTAGCCACCAAGACACCAAGTCATTTATGTTAATAAACATCATCTTCTTCCTCATAATATTTAGCCCTGCCATTTATGGCAGGGTTTATCCGCCGCAGGCGGATTATTGCCGGGTTTTTTTCTTGTTCTTTCGGCATTCGAGAATATAATGATTTCCGAAAGGCGGAAGATCATTGGGATTTGAAAATGTTAATCAGGAGAAATATAAACGTCTGTTTCCAATTATCATGAGAACTATAATCGCTTATGTCTTGGTAGTACCCTTCGTACAATATTGTTTAACCGCTGGTTTTTACCTTGGTGGGGGTCCGGTTGCGCTTATTCTTGTATGGGTATCCACCCAATTACGAACACAGATTGCAGGTCTTTGCGGTGGTATTGTGGGTATCTTTCTTTCCGTAGCGTTCGGTTATGGAATTTTCCGTTTTATAATCGGTCCAGGCTCATTCACAACTGGCGCATTTCTTGCATCAACATTGCCTTTGCTTATCCCGATACGAAATGATTTTCTTCAGTCTAAACGAGTTAAAGAGGCACGCGAACAGTTACTCAGAACTATTGCCGAGAAACGCGATGAACACACAGTAAAGACAATGACTGAAGCGACATATACTGCACACGGCAGCATGGTTATTGGCGAGGTAATTGGACTCATCCTGTCGATTATTTGGTTTTTATGGTGATAACTTCATATTTTTGCTATTTGCTTTTTACTTTTTGCATTATAATTAATAACGCCTTTATAAATAAAGAGGAAATGAGTATGGCAACCAAAGAAGAGATCAGGCCGATTTATTCGGAATTGCAGGGGTATCTTGCGCAGGCACCTATGAAGACTGATAAGATTAGAACTATTTACGCAGAACGCCTTTGGGAGCAATACAACGAAACAGTTAATGAGCTTTCCAAAATATCAGAAAAAGATTACAACCGATATAAAATAATACCAGAAATGGGTGCATCAAGGCCTTTTGTTGATCTAGATGATTACAGAGGAAAGCTCGGAGCTATTATCGCTCGTCTTCATGGCCAATATTTCCATGATGAAGCCGCCCCTTTTTCCGATATGCCTTCAACCAATATCCATGTAAACCAACAGCAGAGCCAGACTGTCCAAATAGAAATCGCCATTGAAATGACTGAACTTATCACAAAGAAATTATCTGAAGTTCCAGTGATCAGCAAAGAAAGGTCTTTTCTTGAAAAAATAAAAGAGGCTTTAAGGACAGTAAGAACTGTTCCCCAGCTTATTACGCTTTTGATAACCACTGCACAGGAGTTTGGCTTATCAATAGATAAACTAAAGGATTTATTAGGCTAAAACTGAGGCACGATATGCGAGAAATGAGAAAGTTGAGCTCCATCCTACGACTTAACGGGGCAGGCAGCAACAGCGGTGGTTTTTAAGAACTGAAAAAAGCTTGTTTTCTATCATCATTTAACAATATAATAGTTACTTATGAACGGAAGAAATCTCTACAGATTGAATAATTGTTGTTGAGGGCGGAGAAATGAGCGCAGAAACAGGACTGACCTTGTTAAATATTACCCTGTGGATTGGCATTGCCTTTACAGCAATCGGTACTATAGGCTCTCAATATTTAACGAAAGTAATTCAAAAGGAAAAAGATCGATCTGCATCAACTAAACAGGATGAGTTACTTGACCAGAATAGGTCGTTGTTAGAGAAAATCGACATCTATCAAGCCGACCTAAAGGAGAAAGACGAGAAGATCAAAGAACTTGACAAGAAAGCCAAGATGTCGGCTCGTGGCGTCACATCAATGTATAGCTTCAATGGCACTAAAAGGCAAACTTATGGAGGAAATATAAAAGCTGATGCAGGTGAAGAATTTGGGATCTTTCAGCAAATGGTAGATTTAGAAAATTCTAAAAATTATCCTGCACTGATTGACCTTTGTGAACAACAAATAAAAAAGACCCCAGATTGGTTTACTCCTTACTTTTTTAAAGGGGTTGCTCAAGCAAATAGAGGGTTAAAAGATGAAGCAATAAAAAATATTCGGTACGTAGTTGATAACACAATAGATGACCCTGAATATGAAGAAGCCCGTGAAATTCTTGAAAAATTAGAGCGTCAACCTTAAATTTTAAGTCTCGGGAAAAATTGAGATAGCAATCGTTTTTGTTTTCTTCAAGCGCCCCGCCAACGTCAAAATTACTCCCGAAAAGGGACGCCTGAGGCGGGCGGGTAAACCCGCCATAGGCGGGCAAGCCCCCAATCCGCAACCGGAACTCCGCGTTCCGCATTTGGAGCAACCGCCAGCGCCCGCCGCCAATCCGCAATCCGCAATCCTCAATCCTCAATCTGAGCCGCCGCCT
>CAYLXJ010000051.1:0-10925 GCA_964387385.1 uncultured Pirellulales bacterium | reverse complement strand
GTGAGTGAACCCCTTTTTTACCGCGACGAAGGTCACGGTGCAGTTTGCCTTAATCGCTGCGCCGAGGGGGAGTCCCGTGTCGCAATCAAGTCCTGAAGGGATATCAACTGAAAGTATGGGGCAGTCCTGCGAGTTAATGGCTTCTATCAGGCGTTTGTGTTCGTCTAGAAGCTGACCTGTCAGGCCTGTTCCGAAAACGGCATCGACGAGCATATTGGCGTCCTTAACAATGCTTGCTATTCGGCCTTCGATATTGGGATCATTATCGACATCGATTTTTTCCGTTTTCACGCCGAGGCCTTCGAGGATTTCAAGATTGATTTTAGCGTCGCCTTTAATTTTGGCGGGGTTGCCGCAGATTACGACGGCAACGCTGAAATTTCGATTGAGCAGGTGCCTTGCTATGACAAAGCCGTCGCCGCCGTTATTGCCCGTGCCGCAAAAGATACATGCGTGGGGATTTGCTGTTTGAGCCATTTTTTCAGCAATAAGCTCGGCGCAGCTTCGGCCTGCATTTTCCATCAGCGCCACACTTGGAACGCCAAGCACATTTATCGCCCAGTCATCGAACGCCCGCACCTGGTCTCGCGTCATCACAAAACAACTTTCGTCGGGTTGATACTTTTTCATAATGGGTATTGATAATCAGCGGCAATTATAAATAATCATTGAGCAAATGAACATACTTTTGACAAATGACGACGGGATTTTCGCGCCGGGATTGTCGGCCATATATAAGGAACTGGTCAAAATCGGCGATGTTACGGTTGTTGCCCCGGCAGCAAGCAAGTCGGGGGCAAGCCACAGCGTAACTTTTAACCGGCCGCTGGTTTGCAGCAGGATTGACGTGAACGGGGGATTTTGCGGCTACAGTATCGAGGGTTCGCCCGCCGACTGCGTTAAGCTGGCGGTTAACCAGTTATGCGAACACAAAATCGACCTGCTGGTGTCTGGGATAAATAACGGGGCAAACGCGGGGATAAACATTTATTATTCCGGCACGGTGGCGGCGGCGATGGAAGGAGTGCTTTTGGGGATTCCGTCTGTTGCGATGAGTGTGGCGGCGGAAGAGGAGATGGATTACGCCTCAGCGGCGACGTATTGTATGCAGGTCCTAAATGAGCTAATGCCCGTAAAGCAGGGATTTGTGTTAAATATAAACATTCCTTTGCTTTCGCGGGGTAAGCCGAAAGGTCTAAAGGTTGTGCCGCAATCGAATAAGGCGTTCGAGGAATATTACATACCCAAGAAGGACGAGAAGGGCCAGACGGTGTTTCAATTAGCCGGCGGGCCTCATCCTGAAGAGGACCCGGACGCCGACATTGTCGCCCTGATGGAGGGCTACATCAGCGTTACAGCGCTGGCGCCGGATATGACGGACTACAGCAAGACCAGGCGAATCCGCAGACGGCTGTCAAAACTTCGCCTGCCGATTGAAAAACCGGAGGGGCAATGACAAATATATATGAGCAGCCCTGGCTGTTATTGATTATATCAGCGGCGGTAGTGCCGGTTGTGTTTATCATTCGTGCGGTATTTCCTCAGAAATACAGGTGGCTGTGGCTTGTGCCTATCCTGATAGCAATATCGGCTTTTGCCATTGATTATTTTGTCAAGACCGACGCTGAAAAAGTAAAGGCCGTTCTCATTGCATCATCGGAGGCGGTTGAAAAAGAAAACATCGAGGCGTTAAAGCCGCTTTTGAGCGACGATTACCGCGACTCATATCACCCGTCGAAAGATGCGATTTTGAATAACTGCAGGTATTGGCTGATGCAGCCGATTATCGAGAAAAATGTTCTCAGAGTCGTTTCGTTAAAAGTAGAGCCGCCTAACGCGGAAGCGGTTTTCACAGTCAGGGTGGTTTTTGACCCGAAGGGGCCTGTATTTCAATACAGAAAACTTATGCTTTTCAAACTTAGAGGCCAATTACGCAAGCAGGGAAACGACTGGTTTATCACGCGGCTTGAAGTTCTCGAAATAGACCTTCATCCCGCCGGCTGGCAACAGATACAGGGCGGAGCGGGGGAAATATTTTAATCGCATTTTTAACGGCATCAAAGCGTCCCATAATCAAATAATCCTGCACGTAAAGTGCCTGCCTTTTTTAGCCGATAGCATCAAAGCACCACAGAAATTAAGGTTGGCGTGAAGGATTTGACGATGTTCGAGTCGGCTAATAAAACTAAAACGACGTTTAAGCCCAAGCTAATGGCCATCCGCTGGTATCCGAGCAGCCGGAGTTTCGGCGGGGCCAGACGACGCAAATTCCAGCCCAACCTTATGCCTCCGCTTATGGTCCGCAAGGCAGAATGGCGCCGCTAAAGAAAAATTCCAAAAACTAAATCCGAAATCCTAAACAAGCACTAATTTTCAAAATTCCAATCCCAAAACGTTTCTGATTTGAAATTTTCATTTGTTTTTCTCTGCGTTCTCTGCGTGCTCTGCGGTAAAATAATGCTTGTGGACGACAATAACGAAAATTTGTGGTATGTGGCGGGACTACATTTTGAGTGTCTGCAATGCGGCCGGTGCTGCTCAGGGCCTGCCGAGGGCTATATATGGGTAAGCAGACCTGAGATTCAGCTCATCGCCCGATACCTGAATATATCTGTTCGAGAACTAAAGAAGGAATTTCTAAAACGAGTCGGATTTCGATTGAGTATCGTCGAGGACCGGCACAGCCGTGATTGTATTTTCCTGCGTCGAACTGAAACAGGCAGGGGCTGCGCGATTTATCCCGTCCGGCCGAAACAATGCCGTGAATGGCCTTTCTGGCCGGGAAACCTTATTAGTCCTGACAGATGGAATACAGCCGCACGCAAATGCCCGGGAGTGAACCGAGGCCGGCTTTATACACCACAGCAGATTCAGGCCGTAAATGACGAGGTCTGGTGGAAGTATGCCGCATACTAGAGAAGTTGTCAGAAGAGTGGGCGAAATTTACAAATGGCTCGATGAGCAGACAAGCGCGGATAAAATCAGGGCGGGCGTTTGTAATGTCTGCGGGAAGTGCTGCGATTTCGAGTCGTTCGGCCATCGTCTTTATATTACCACGCCTGAGGTGCTGTATTTCATCGATAAAACTGGCGGCGGGCATCCCGGCCTGTCGGGAAAGCAGGTGACTGCAGGCCGATGCCCCAGGCAAATCGAGGGCAAATGCACAGTGTATCCTCATCGTTTCGCCGGCTGCCGGATTTTCTGCTGCAGGGGCGATAAGGATTTTCAAAGCTATCTTACCGAAGCAGCAATTAAAAAGTTCAAGGCGTTGTGCGAGGAATTTCAAATCCCGTATCTTTATGTTGACCTGCCGGGGGCGCTGTAGAGTTTTTAGTATTTATCAATCGGCAGGTAAATCTTGCTGGGGTCGCGCAGGTTGATGTATTTTACGCCTGAAAGCGTCCCGTATTGCTGGTAGTAGGTGTAAAGTTTTGCCAGTTTGTCGTCGTCGGGGCTTTCCATGTGGCGCTGCCAGTCGCCGATTTCTGCGCCCCAGAGGATTTGGGTGTTGTCTTTTGTGTATAGGACAATATGCGGCTGGCGTTTATTCTTACGGCCCGCGAAATTCTCGACGTCGATGCGGTCGATTTCACGCAAAAGGGGCTTATCGGGCGTGACTGCCGCGTCCATACGTTCAAGGCGTGTAAGCACAGCCAGGGCCGCCGCTAAATCGTCGCCTTTCCAGACCTCGCCCGGCACGGGTGCGTGCTTTTCAAATTCCAGTCCAGATACGGTAACGACCGGCAGGTCGCCGACAGGTATGTAATCGAGAATGACGAGGTCTGTATCGAGGAAGTATTTGTTTTTG
This sequence comes from uncultured Pirellulales bacterium, assembly GCA_964387385.1. Taxonomy (GTDB): domain Bacteria; phylum Planctomycetota; class Phycisphaerae; order Sedimentisphaerales; family Anaerobacaceae; genus Fen-1362. The sequence goes on along the minus strand of CAYLXJ010000051.1, from coordinate 7,117 downwards.
CCCGCCGTAACGACTGCTATCGGCTTTCGCCATCTGCCCGTGATTTGGATACTGTTGTGCGCTGCCTGCACCTTCACGTCGGCAATCCACGGCACTAATCGCACGATGTTTCGCTGCACCGTTGCGGCAGTGGTCTGGTTGTCCTCGACGCCTGATTCTGAAGTGGCCGCTGCGTAAACCTTGTTTTTGATTTCCTCGCCTACCCAGTCGGGAATGTCGCCGAAAAGCTCAATGGTTCTGCCCTGCAAAGTTATAACGTTCTGCTGTTTTACGTATTTATCAAGAAAAGCAAACCCTGGCATAATCGCGGCAAGAAGGCACATAAACAGGATTGCCTTCAATAGTCCAGCGAAGTTCGTTTTTCGTCCGAACTTTGTTCTTTTGCCCGGTTCCTGCCCCGACATTATCCCAAAACCCTGTCCTCGTTTTCTTGCCGACACGTTTATTTTCTCCGGACCTGCGTCTTTCGGCTTTCAGCGTCGGCCTGGGCCATTTCAACCATTATCATACACAGTTCGCTCATTGAGATACCGGCCTTTGCCGCCGCCTTGGGCAAAAGCGAATGATTGGTCATACCAGGTATCGTATTGATTTCGAGGGCGTAAGGAATACCGTCGTCGCCGAGGATAAAATCGACTCTCGCGGCTCCCCGGCAGCCAAGCGCATCGAAGCAGTCAATCGCGTATTTATGTATCCTCGATACGAGGGCGGCGTCCTTTATAGTATCGAAAATGTATTGCGTCCGGTCGTCCATATATTTCGCCTGATAATCGTAAAAACCGGCTGCAGGGCGAATCTCAAGGATGGGAAGTGCCAATTCACCTAAAACGCCTACGGTCAATTCTCGGCCGGGAATAAATTTTTCTATCATACAATCGCCGAACTCCGCGGCGCATTTTTTCGCATCCGCAACGGCCTGTTCGGGATTGTCTGCGATTGTTATACCTATTGTGCTGCCTTCACGCAGTGGCTTGATTGTGTATTTTTGCCAGGCAGGAAGCGTTATTGGTTGTTCGAACAGGACCGATTCCGGCGTCGGGACTCCCGCGTTTTTAAAATATGCCTTGCTTGACCACTTATCGAATGCAAGCCGGCTTGCTTCAGGTGGGCTGCCCGTGTAAGCCAGTCCCTTCGATTCGAGTATATTTTGAAGCGTCCCGTCCTCGCCGAAGGTGCCGTGAAGCGCGATAAAAAAAACATCGATGCTCCGGTCGTCGAGGATGTCCAGCTTGTCGGGTTTGATGTCGGCGACGACAACGTTTGCGTCCATCTGCTTTAACGCCTCCGCGACGCATTTGCCGCTTTCGATACTTATGTCCCGTTCGCGGCTTATTCCTCCCATCAATACGGCGATTTTCAGCTTGTTTGGCTTTGCGGACGAATTGAAGGATTGCATTTTATTTCCAGATTTCTATCTCAAGCTCAAGCTCGATGTTGAATTGCTTTGCGACTTTATCCCTGACGAGGTCTATCAGCCGCAGGACGTCTTTGCTCTTGCAGCCCTTTTGCGCTATAATAAAGTTGGCGTGTTTGTCGCTTACTATCGCCCCGCCGACCTGAAGACCTTTAAGCCCGGTCCGGTCAATCATGGCTCCTGCCGACATTCCGCGAGGGTTCTTGAATATGCAGCCGGCGTTTATCGTGTTCAGCGGCTGGTTGTTTTTCTTGTAAACCCATATCTCCTTGATTGTTCGAGTAATCTGGTCGGGGTCAGCGGGAATCAGATTAAGTTTGGCTTCGAGAATAAATCTGGCGGCGATATTTGTCTTGCGGTAGTCAAACTGCAGTTCGGGCTTGCTCTTTTCGAAAATCTTGCCGTTTTTATCCATCAGGGTAACAGTATCGACCACGGTGCCTATATCCCCGAAATTACCCCCTGAATTCATCCTTACAGCCCCTCCGACGCTGCCCGGTATTCCCGTGAGCGGTTCGAGACCCGATAGACCCTTTTTGGCGCACATCAGAAGAAGCCGGCTAAGCTCGACGCCTGCCCCTGCCCCGACGGTTTCCTTGTCGAATTTCATTTTGGAAAAATTTTCAGTGCGAAGCTGTATCACCGCCCCGCGGACGCCCTCGTCGCTGACCAGCAGGTTTGAGCCGTATCCCAAAACGTAGATAGGGATATTATTTTCGTTGCATCGCTTTACGACCTGTCTTAGCTGCTCGACCGCCTGCGGTCTTATAAAATAATCGGCAGGCCCGCCGAGTCCATACCACGTCTCTTTGGCGAGGGGATGGTTTTTCTCAACTATTTTTTCTAATCCGCTGAATATATCCATCTGAAACCTTCCAGACGTCGCCTGCGCCCATTGTTACCACGACGTCTCCGACGCTTACCTTTTCGGCAAGATAATCGCAGATTTTGTCGAATCCGTCAATAAACATTGCCTCGCTCGTCTTTGCCTTGATTCTCTCAACAAGCACCTCGGCATTTACCTCTTTTTTGGATTCGAGCGAATCGCGGACGAAATAAATCTCGGGCACAATTGTTATATCGGCAAGTTTGAAGCTTTCAGCGAAGTCATCCAGCAAAAATCTTGTCCTGCTGTACTGATGCGGCTGAAAAATACACCATAGCCGTTTCGGATTATAATGCTCCCTGATTGCCTTTAACGACGCCCGTATCTCTGTCGGGTGATGGGCATAGTCGTCAAGAATAGTTATCCCGTTAACCTTTGCTTTGAGCATTAAACGCCTGTCAACGCCCGTAAAGCCGGGGAGAAGTTCTAAAACCTTGTCGGGATCGACGCCCGCGTTCATAGCCGCCGCCGTAACCGCAAGGGCATTGGCGACGTTATGCCTGCCGGGAATACTTGTCCTTGTCAGGCCGAGCATCTGGTCATTATAAAAAATATCGAACGTGTAAAGTCCGTTATTTTCTTCGATATTGCCGGGGTGATAATTACATTCGGCGCCGAAACCGAACGTTTCTCGTCTTAACCTCGCCGGCAGGACCCGAACTATCTTGGCGATATTGGGGTCCTCGCCGTTAATAATCAGTGTGCCTTCCGGCTTTAAACCTACTACAAAATCGAAAAACGCTCCCACGATTTCCTTCTCATCCTTGTAATAATCGAGGTGGTCCGGCTCGATATTCAAAATGCAGCCGATTGTCGGTTTGAGATTCAAAAAACTGCGGTCGTATTCGCACGCCTCGGCTACAAACCATTTACCGCTGCCGATGCCGGAGTTTCCGCCTAATTGCGGGATGTCCGCCCCGACGATGAAAGTCGGGTCAAGGCCGGCGTTTTTGAGGATGTAGGCAAGCCACGCGCACGTGGTGCTTTTGCCGTGTGTGCCGGATATGGCTATGCCGGAGTAAAAATTAAATACCTTGCCAAGCGCTTCGGCATATTTATATACCTTGATACCCTCTCGCCTTGCCAGCATTAATTCGGGATTGTCCTCCCTTATTGCGGCCGATATTACGACCGCATCGGCTTCAGGATTGAGATTGTGCTCCTTATGTCCGATTTTTATTTCGGCACCCGACTGGCGCAATCGCTCAATCACCGCGCTATCTGTCTGGTCCGAGCCGGTAACGATTGCCTTGTGCTTGACCAATAGGGCGGCAAGACCGCTCATTCCGATACCGCCGGCGCCTATGAAATGGAATCTTTTTTCCGCAAGTCCGTTAAATCCGCTCGTTACCACTTCCCACTCTCGGCCTGTCCTCGTCTGGCCATTATATACACCTATCTTCGATTCGCCCATAATTCACCCCTGCCTAATTACCTTGATTTGGTGTAATTTTAACACACAATTCTCGCGGACAAAAGAAAAAAGTCAATATGAGAATAAGATTACCACTGTGCCTCGTAGAATGGGCCGACGTAACCCTCTTTTTTGGGGGCAGGGCGGGTCTTGAGAATTGCCTCGGCAATCGCAACGTCGGCTGGATATGTCATTTTAATGTTCGAGGGGTCGGTTTCAACAATCGAGACCGGATGGCCAAGCGCCTCGATAAGCTGGGAATCATCGGTGATTTGTTCGGCGTTTTTTTTGTCGGCCTTTTCGTATGCCTGTTTCAATAGTTTAATCTCGAATACCTGAGGTGTCTGTGCCTCGTAAAACCTTGACCTGTCAATGGTTTTTACTATTGCGCCGTCTTTGACCTCTTTGAGAGTGGCCGTAACTGGGCAGGCGAGTATGGCGGCGTCTGTTTTTTCAGCCGATTTTAAACAATCATCAATCCATTTGGCCGTAACGCAGCATCGCGCCGCGTCGTGAATCGCCACAAGCCCGTTCTCGTCCTTCAATAAATCCAGTGCCTTGCTGACCGTCTCGAATCTCGTGGCCCCGCCTATGAAAACCTTTGTCTTGAAAAGTGTGAGGTTCGCCCCATAGCGGATTTTTACGATTTCCTCGTCTTCCTGCGGAATCCCCAGAAGGATTTGCGTAATGTCTTCGCGGTTGGCAAATAGTTCCACGCTTCTCAGAAACGCCGCGCGCCCCGCAACATCGACAAACTGCTTATGCCGTTTCCCGCCGAACCGCTTCCCCGGCCCCGCCGCACAAATTATCGCCGCAACCTTCACGCTCATACCGCCAAAGAATAAGCAATCGCACCGGTTTGTCAACAGGCGGCGGGGTAAATCCTGCTCTGTAAAGCTATTGCGAGGCCTCGCTTAAAGCGGGCAGGGCGGCAAGGTTCTTCCTGACCTGCTCTGCATTGAAGCTGTCGGGATACATCCTGAGAAACTCTTCGAGCGTCGTTCTTGCGTCCGCCAGGTAGCGTTTCTTCTGTTCGATATTGCTCTCGTCCTGCTGCCGCCAGAATTGAATCTTCAAAATCGCAAGCTCATACAATGCAAGCATCCCGCCATCGGTGTTTTGATATCGCTTATGAAGTTCCGCCAGCCGTTCAGCCCGAAGCTGCTCATCGGGTATGAGTTTCACCTGTGCAAGCAGGACATTGTCCATCAGGGGGTCATTTTTGCTCATTTCCTCGAGCAGTTCTTCCAGTCGCTGCGCATAATCAGGATTGTATGGATTGAGCATAACAAATCTCGCCAGCCGCTTCGCTGAGTCCGGTTTGTCTGTGCGGTTGCTTTTATCTATAAGCGTTTTCAACTGACTCAGCCGCCTTTGTAATTCCATCAGCTTCGACGTAGTCATCACTGTTTCGGCAGGGGGGCCGAACATGCTGAATATCGGTTCTTCCGCCGCCGGCTCCTGGCTCAGCTTGTTTAGTTGTTCATTGAGAAGCGACTGCGCGTCCGCTATCAGCGCCTCGGCCTGCTCGAATTTGCCCAGGCCGGCCCAATGCATCGCTAACCGCCAGCGGGCCTCCAGCGACTCGGGACTGTTGCCGAATTCCGTATAAAGCCGGTACCAGATTTCTCGCGAGCGCTCGAACGGATAATCATTGTAAAAATGAAGCGTTTCCTTCGCGTCGCGGATTCGCGTGTCGGGGCTGTATTCCATCAGCAGCGCCTTGTAATAAAGCGCGATGGGCATCCTTTTGCTCTTGGACCGGCGGGTAATAAATAAATCATATTGGTTCAGAAGCCACTGCCTTTTTTCCTGATATTTCAGTTCAGGGGGCACGACAAACCACGTCGGCCAGCGGTCGTGCGCAAGCTGCGCCTCGATTTCCTGCTTAAGCTCTTTGCGAAGCGGTATCGGTTCGGTCGGGTAGAAAAATCCGCTCAGGTATTTCACTACCGCCGTGTTGTTTATCGCATGGTCGAGCGCCCCTGTAATACTGTGGTCCTGAAATTCCACGGCCTGTTCCGGATTATTGCGGACGACGTAAAGCTGGTAATCCATCTCGTCGAAGCCGATTTTAAATTTAAAAACGACCGCCGCGATTATCAGCACCGCCGTTGTCGTAAGAAAAATCTGCCCAGGCCGATACCTCGTAAAATGCCCTATGCCTATCACCACCCCGGCAAACCCAAGGCCGATTAGCCACGCCGCAACCCAGGGAACGTACGAAAATCCCCATTTAATCGGCTCTACGCCTTTTGCCCCGCCCGGAAATCCCCAGTACAGAAGCTGAGGCACCATACATAACGCCAGCGAAATAAAACGCGACCGAAACCTTAATGGCCGGCACGCGACCGCTATGCAGCTTATAAACAGGCATCCCGCAAACGCCGGCAAATCGGCGAGGAAAAACACCGCTAATATGAACGGCACGCTGTAAATAAAGCTCAGTAGCTGTGCTACCAGCACGGGCACTACCGCCAGAACCGACATCAGAAGCGCAAGCACCAGAATCTGCCACGGATACTCGAATATGCTAACCCCAGTCAGCAAAAACCTGCCTAAACGCCAGTTCGCGGGATTTGTAACCGACGCGGCGCTGAACGAAAACAACTCCCCCGTCAATATCTGCGACCAGAAAAGGCATACCGCCGTGAACGAAACCACCGTCAGCAGCCAGAAGCTCAGCACGTTCGCATGGCTGTAGTGAAGCGTCGGCCCCACCGCCATAAATGACTTGCTCGTTACTATCGGCGTCTTCTCGCCGCCGTTACCGTTCGCCATACATCTTTCCTGTTCGTCCGCCGTCGGCGGATAAAACTTTTTACCACAAAGTTACAAAGATACCACTTTGTTATGTATTCTGTTTATCATTTTACGGTCAACGCAACCGATACGAGCAGCGCAACCTCAACCGCTTAACGTAACCTTTTGTTATTCTACTGTTCACCTTGAACTCCTCCAGCGGCGAAATATTAAACCATTTTTTAACCTCTTTGTAAAGCTATGCTCATAAATTATTCAGATAATTTATCGCCTGCCCGCATCTGTCCGCTTCACGCTTCACTCTTCACGAGATACTAACTATATGCTATACGCTGCAAGCTAATCTTCAAACGTTTAATCTCGATATTTCTTACTAAACCTGAGTAATTCGAAAGATGGGGTAATTAGACAATATAGGCCGACCCCTCACTCTATTCTCTGTCAAACCAGCGAGATTGCAGGGGGCAAACCTGCCTGCCCTCAAATTTTAAATTAAAATTTCATCCCGCAGGGATACAACAATTTTGCATTTTACATTTTGATTTTTAATTTTTCTTCCGGGAAGTTCAGCCTCGCGAATTCCCCGTGTATAATCCTCCCCAAAAACTGGGCGCAAAATTGAGGTGAGTTAAGGTGGATT
>CAYLXJ010000050.1:0-10994 GCA_964387385.1 uncultured Pirellulales bacterium | reverse complement strand
ACCGCGCCTTCCGGACAATGCTTCAGGCACTCGCCGCACGCGACGCATTTGTCCCTGTCAACAACCGGCTTAATCGCCGAGTGCTGCCTCATCTTGCCCATCCTGCTTGCGCAGCCCATACCCAATGTCTTGAGCGTCGCGGCGAAGCACGTCCCTATATGGCCCGTAACGTGCGATATCGCCAGAATCGACTGCACGCGGACTATGTCATACGCGATTGAAACCTCCTTATTAAGGTAAACGCCGCCTGCCACGGCGGAGCCGTTTGGCGAAGCCGGGTCGATTCGCACAGCCGTCTCGCTCGTCCCAAAAAGCCCGTCAGGCGGTATAAACGGTATCCCAAGACCCTTAACATCGAAGCCGTGTTCGCTTGCCAAAATCGCGTGGTCAATCGCGTTATGACGCCTGCCCAGATACAGCGTGCTTGTGTCTGTCAAAAAGGGCTTGACCCTGAGCTTGAGCAACTCCTCAACCAGCCCCTTGATGCACGGCGCTTTGATATATGTCTCATTGCCCGCCTCACCGATGTGAATCTTCACCGCCGTAAAATCATTCTCCCTGAAACACTTGTTCAATCCCGCCTCCCTGAACAATCGTCTCGCCTTTTCCGAAAGAACGCTCTCGCCGTCCTTCGCCGTCGCCTTTATAAAATACACCTTCGTTTCCATACATAACTCCTTATGCCGCAAAGTCGCTACGCCATCATCGGTTTCGTATCTCGTCCATCGGTTGCGCTGCTCGTTACGTCAGTCGTCTTGCGGTTGTGTGTTAATGACGATTAACGTTCGACGCAACCGTTACGAGCCGCGTAACCGCAACCGTTTGACGCGGCCTTCCATTTCTTAGTGTCTTTGTGCCTAAGTGGTAATCTTCTACGCCAGCAGATGCTGTAACAGAATTTTCACGCCCAGGCCGATGAGGACCATTCCGCCTATGGCCTCGATGCCGCTTTCGAAAAAATGCCCGAACTTTTTACCAATATAAACGCCGGCACACGACAATACAAATGTAACGACGCCGATTATGATAATCGCCTCTGCTATCGAATGAGTGATAAGCGATAGCGTTATCCCCACGGCAAGAGCGTCAATACTCGTCGCTACTGCAAGCGCAAGAAGCAATCCCCAGTTGGCCGGGTGCATCGCCTTTCGTTCTTCCTTGATTTTAAACGATTCGTAAATCATCTTAAGGCCGATACTGCCTAAAATCACAAGCGCAATCCAGTGGTCGATTCCCTCGATGTATTTCTTGACCGTTATCCCCGCCAGATAGCCGACCGCCGGCATAAACGCCTGAAACCCGCCGAAAAACGCCGCCATTCGAATCGCATGCCTGACGTGAAGCTGCCTGTACGCCGCCCCCGTCACCACCGACACCGCGAACGCGTCCATCGACAGCCCCACCGCCACCGCTATTACCGCCAAAAGCTCCATAAATTAAATTTCACCACCAAGACACAAAGACATTATTGGTTGCGTCTTTCGTCCTTCGGTTACGCTGCTCGTATCGGTTGCGTCAAAGGTTAATCGGCCTTCAAATCGCAACCGTCAGACGATTGACGTAACGAGCATCGCAACCGCAACCGTTTAACGTAACCTTTCACTTCTTAGTGCCTTCGTGTCTTAGTGGTTAGTTTTTTTCTCCATAAAGCAGTAGTTGAAAACGTGCGACATAATCCTGCCCTGAATTTTCAGGACGCGAAAGTCGATTATCTTGAAAAACCTTCCGAATAGTTTCCGCAGTTCCGGCTTAGACGACAAATACACGAATGTTCCCAGTTGGGTTTTTCTCTTTTTTCCCCTTCCTTCGAAAGCGGTGTCCTTCACATTAAAGCAGACCGAAACGTATTTGCCTTCCGGCTTCAATACCCTGTGCACATTCTTTACGTATTGCAGCCGTTTGCTAAACGGGATATGATGAAGCAGACCCCAGTCGTAAACAAAATCAAACCCGGCTTCGCTGCGCTTCGCCGTGGCAAGCTTACCCCTCAAATCAGGCCTGCCACGGCGTAGTTCCTTAAGGACGAAGCCGGGCCACTTCCCCGTCAAATCCGCGACCATAAACCTGCACTTTACATTTTTCTTCTCCGCGTTCCTTTTAGCGATTTTAATCGCTGTCGGCGATGCGTCCAGCCCGACAACTTCGAATCCTTTTTTCGCAAGCCAAATCGCGTAATTGCCTAAGCCGCTCCCCAAATCCAAAACCCTGCCGACTTTTATCTGTCCGCTTTTAACCAGTTTCACAAGCAACTCCGGCAGCTCAATGTTGTTCCACGGAATATCATCGCGATTGCCTTTGTAAACTTCCTCAAAATGCTCATACGTCTTTTTGTCCGTCATTTATTCATCTCCTGAACTGCTCTCACGGGTTTTATATCAAAAACGGTAATCTCCGGCCTGCAGAGAAACCGCACCTTCGGCGCCGGTTTATTCTCAAGCCCGATACCTCTGTTGACATAAAGTTTCATACCGTCGCCTGCCTCGGCGTAGCGCAGCGAAGACGGGATAGTGTACATACCCGATTCATACTTCTTGCCGAACCGTGAAAGCGTAACAAGAGCGCCGTAAAATGGCAAACGAACCTGTCCGCCGTGCGTATGACCCGAAAGATACAAATCGACGTTCAGACCCTTCAACGATTCCGCAAGGTCTGAATGATGATATAAAAGAACGCTGTACTTATCATTGGGAACCGCCCGCAAAACCTCCCGAAAATCTGCCGGATACGGAATATTGAAACCGGTGACACAAATCGCCTCGCCGTCTTTTTCGGCTTTCACCGTATCAGCTTTAAGCTCCCGAAAACCGGTCTCTGAAAACAGGTCGAGCTTTCCCCAACGGTAGCTGTCGAAATTCCCCCGCACCGCGAATTTGCCTGATGACGCGTCTAATTGCCTGAGCGTCTCCTTAAAAAGAGGCAGCGCATCAGGACTGTTCAGCGAGTCGCCCGTAAAAACTATAACGTCCGGCTTAAGGCCGTTAATGATTTCTGCGACCTTGCCCTCGTTTCTAATTCTGGTTTCACAATGCGTATCGGAGAAAAGAACTGCTCGAAAAGAAGTGCCCTTGAGCTTCGGCGTCTCAATTTCAAATCGCGTTACTTCAATCCATCGGGGTTCTATAACGAAGCCGTCGATAAAAATAGCGACCCCCGCAATCGCAAGGACGTGAACAATCACAAAATATTTTGAACGCAAAAAAACCGGTGCGGCCTTACCCGTAATTCGATAGCCCCAGAATACAACTTCTGCACCACAGATAAAAATTATCAAGGCAAGCACAAGCAGCACACCCGCAAGCTCCGATGTCCTCATTGTTTCATTTTCTCCGTTTGCTGATACTGTTCCAACTGCTTGTGCCAGTAATATAAATCCTTATCGCCGGGCTTCTTTTTCTGCCATTGCTTAATCACCTCCAAAACCTCGTCGTATCTGCCGGCCTTTATGCCTGTTCTGCAGAAATTACGCAGAATGCCCGAAAAATATTCCTCAGACGTAAGCGCCTCTTTGAACTGCACAAGCGCCTTTTCATACAGCCCCTGTTTGAGCAGCATTACGCCGTAATGATTGCGCATCACCGGATTATTCGGTTTATCCTTTAGGGAAATCTCAAACTCCTGCGCCGCCTCCTCGAACATTCCTTTGTCCCTGTATAAAAGCGCAAGCTGCCCGTGCGACAGGAAAAAACCCGGCCTGATCTCGACTGCCCGCTTCAAATGCTTCTCCGCCTCTTCCATTTTCCCTTCCAGCCGAAGCAAGTTCCCGTACTTTGCGTGCATAACGTAATTATCTTTCGTCACCGCCAGCGTCCGCTCATACAGCGTTGAACTATCCTTCCAGTACCGCACCTGAACCTTCGTCATCAGCAGCAATACGCCCGTAATCGTCAAACCCGCTGATGCCAGAATAATCTTTCTTATCTGTCCTCCGTCCTCTGTCTTCTGCCTGCCACGGCGTAGCGCAGCGAAGACGGGTCTTCCTGTTTCACGCGCTCCCCACGCAGCGATGATATAAATCCCTATTCCCGGCAGATACACAAACCGGTCGGCTATGCTCTGCGCGCCCACCTGCACAAGGCCTATCACAGGGACAAGCGTCCCCAGAAACCAAAACCACCCCGTAAAAAGCCACCCGTGCGTCCGCCTTAACTTAATCGCCAGAATAGTAATAATCGCCAGAATTAAAAAACACGCCCCAACCTGCCAAAACGGATACCCCCCGACCTCGCGCGGATACAGCACCGCAAGTTTGGCCGGATAAAAAATCTTGCCGATATACCTGACGTATGAAACGATTGCCCCGCTGATTCGCGAATACAGTGTTGCTTTTGCGAGGTCCGCTATCGCCCCGCCCTTGGCTGCTGTTGCATACGTTACAGCGCACGCCGCTGCCGACATCAATAACAAAGGAATTTTTTCGTAAACCAAACTTATAAAGCGCCTGCCCTTCGCAGCGAAGCGAAGAAGGGGCCAATAGTCCAGCAATATAAAAACAAACGGCAGTGTCGCCGTCATCGGCTTGCTGAGCAGTCCCGCCGCGAACAAAACCGCAACCGCCAAATATCGCCAAACATTGGGCTTTTGCACGTATCGCAGATACGCCCCTATCGTCAAAAAAGCAAAAAATACGCTCAATACGTCCTTGCGCTCCGCGACCCACGCGACCGATTCCGCAGCGAGAGGATGCATACCGAAAACCGCCGCCGCAAAAACGCTTCGCCAGTACGCCCCCGTCATACTCTTCAATAACAAAAATAAAAGCAGCACGTTGGCGATATGAAACCCGACGCTTGCCAGATGGTGCCCCGCCGGGTTGCCGCCGAAAAGCGAATAATCAATTATGTGGCTAATCCACGGCAGCGGATGCCAGTAATCCGGCCCCGTAGTCGTGAACGCCCACGCTATCGACTTTGGGTTAAGTCCCTGCTGCACCTGCGGATTGAACTCCACAAACACGTCGTCGTCAAAATTTATAAACTCGTTGTGCCTGACCCCCTCAAACGCGATAAACACCGCAATCGCCAGAACAAGACATATTATTAATGTCTTTTTTCCGTCTTCTGTCCTCTGTCTTCCGTCCTCGGTCATTCCGCTCTTATTATTCCTTCTTCCGTCAGGTTTTCCGCTATTTTTTCGCCGGGCTTGACTATCAAAAACTCTCTCTCGTCCCAGACCCCATCCACAAGCCGCTGCATTAAGGTCGAATCGCCCTTGACTAAATCAAACTTCCAACCGAGGTATTCCGCCGCACGCTTCGTTAATTCTTTTTCCTTCAGCGAATTTGCAAAGCCCCAGTCAATATACGTCGCCCACTGATATTCCTTCAGCCATCCCCGCTCTGTATCGACAAGGTATCGCGCATTGTCCTCGCCGAATTTCTCGATATATTCCTTCAGCGTCCTCTCGAACCGCTCTTTCCCCGGCTGAGTGTCCGTCTCAATCCAGCCCGGACTGAACCAGTATGTCCCCTTGTGGCTGTCAAAATAGTCCTGGTATTTGTCCCTGGAACCCAATAACAGCGTAATGCAGTCGTGGCCTCTCGGAACAACTATCGGTATCTCGGCGTGCAAACCAACTATCCCGTTGCTGCAAAGCCCGTATCCCAGAAGCGTAGCGTCGTATGGCCTGCCCTGCTCGTCGGCAGCCGCGTCCAGCGCCTTTTGAACCTGGCTGCGCAGTTTTTCCGGCTCATTGTGCAGACCCTGTTTCATCAAGACCACGTCAACAATGTTGCGCGACCTCGCCGCACAATAATACGCTTCCCTCTGTAAAACCTTGCAAACTATAAACTGTAACCGCATAAGCGCGGCCAGCTTACCAAAAAAAGCCACTCACTGCAAATCGAACGGCGTATTGTCAACCGGCTCGAACCATCCGATATTCACACCGGCCGATGCTGCATCATAACCTGCCTTGCCCTCCATATCCGCCATTCGCCTCGGCTCTATATGCCCGTCCACCCACCCGACATTCGTTCGGCCTTGATGTCTGAAATGTATCGACGGTTGATTGAATACCCCCTCGTTCACCATCCCGTTAGACACATAAAACGGCGGCTCCGCAAACGAATACTCTATCAGATACCGGCAACCCGCGTAGGACTGATAAAACGCCGTATCCGAAAACATCAAAGTCGCCCCAGGTCTGCGAACCTCCGTCATATTCGTCGTCCTGCCGTACGCCTCCTTCATCGCTGCAAACGTCGTTATCCCCTTACTCCAAAGCCGGCAGCCAAGATACGCCATATTATATCCATACCCCCCGCAGCCAAGCTCAAAGTTTATATCCCCCGTCTGCTCCTTCGTGAAATCCGCTCTCGTGGGACATTCCTTGATTTTCCCGTCCCCGAGATAACCTGCCAGCGGCCCTTTCAAGGGGTCAAACGGCTCATTCGCTCCGATGCGCTTCCCGTGCCAACGACGATAACCTCCCTGACCGGGTCCCACAGGATTCCACAAATCTTCCGAACCAGGCACGTAAAACCCCTCATTGTCGCCCGCGTATCCTATATTCGCCAGAACAAGCTGCCTGACGTTCGACCGGCACACAACCGCCCTCGCCTGCGACCTTGCCTTAACAAGTGCAGGCATCGACACCGCCATAACCAGCGATATCGCCGATACCACCACCAACAACTCCGTCAAACTAAATGCCGGCAGCAGAGAATTTAGAATTGAGAATTCAGAATTCAACGTTCTGCCTTCTGTCTTCTGTCTTCTGTCTTCTGTCTTCACCGCCACTGCTCAACCTTTCCCCAGTCCGCAGCAAGCACAGCGAAATCCCTAAAATCCACAACCAAATCCCTCGGCTCTGCCAAATCACACCTCGCCAGATAGTTATCCCGACCGAAATAACTCAGCCACGATTCTGCGAATATCTCCAAATCCTCGAAATCAACAATACCGTCCAGATTTATGTCCCCGCCGTATTCCTGCGGATACAATACCCCTATCGCCTCCAAATCCATCCCGTCGGAGCCATACGTCGGCCAGGCATCGTATATCGGATGGTTAGTGATGTAATAATCCCATTCAGGCCAAGTGCACGGGTCAATTTGCTGAGTCGCATCATCCGTAAAATCACCGCTGCCCGGTATGTCAACTATACGCACGTAATTGATATTGTTGAGGTCAACCAGCCCGTTCAAAACGTTCGGCTCATCGGCAAGCTCCGCCAAATCAAAAGGCGTCCCCGTAAATTCCTCGCCTAAGTTTGGGTGTTTCCCCGCAAGGTTATAAATGTCGGTAATGTCTATACAGCGATAATTGGGTATGGCAGGCCCCCCCGAATCGTATGGCGCAAGAGACACCGACGGAAACCTCGCAAAATCCTCCCCGTTCGACGAAACCTCCACGTAGCCAAGTTCGCAAAAATATAAATCGCCCCAAAGCTGACCGTTCTCGAAAACCGCAAAGTCATAACCTCTGCCGTTGACTATCGGGCCTGCAAATCCCAGCGTTATACGCCCCGGCAAAACCCCGCCGGCTATCTGCGCCGCGCTCAGCTCGCCCAAGCTCACTATATTATTAAGAACGTCTTCAATCGCCCTGTTACTCATACTCGGCCCCAACGCCATACTCGGGTCAAACCACCATAACTGCCGCTGGGCGTTATAAGGCGTCGGCTCATAACTGACCACCTCCGTCGCCCAGCCGCGGAATATCGGATTCGACACCCCGTTCATATCCCACGGCAGCACCGGCTTATGGTCGGGCCCGATATACGACGCGATTCCCTGCTCGTTATAAGGCCCGGCCTTCGCAAGTCCGCAAATACTCAAAATAATAATAAACGTCCTCAGCGAAACTCTCTTCTTCATCATCTCTTTCTTCGCATAATCATCACACCTAATCCCAGCAAAAGCATTGTCGCCGGCTCAGGTATCACCGTATCAATCGCAAAATACGCCGGCGTATTCATTCCCCACGACCCCGTATCGCTCGAACTCAACCCGAACTCCACGCTTTTAACCTCGCCAAGCGAAGTCAAATCCACATACCGCCAGCTATTCAAAATGTCCGTTCCCTCCGCCAGGTAAAAATCAACCGTTCCCGTAACTGCGCCTGTTTCGTCTTTGCCTGTCATTGTCAGCAAAAACCAGTCATCCTCGCCGAACTTCTTCGCAAACGCGTCCCCGTTAAGCATCGAATAATATGCGTAGTTGTTGTTCGTCACATAAAGCCCGGCAACAATCATCGCCGTATCCAGCGTAATCGTCGGCGGCTCAACCCAGCCCATGTAACCCACCGCGTAATTAGCGCTGCCGCCCTGACCGCCGCCGGCTATCGCGTTATACTGGCTGGCCCAGCCGCTGCTTGACGTATCCGTTATGTTCGAATACCCAAACCCGTCCCACGAACCGTATATCGTGTCATAATTATTATTAAACCACACCCCGCCGCTTGAAAACCCGCCCGAACCGTCCGACCCGTTCCAGTACGATTCCGCCCCCAAACTCAAATCCTCAAAATCTGCTATCTGCTCCGCCTTAACCAAACCGCAAACTCCCAACAAAAACAATACCGCCAATCCTCTCATCACCCTTACCGAAGCCATTGTCCTTCTCCTTCAACAAAAAACCGTATAATTTGTTCCTGCCCCACCGCGGGGGCAATTCCGGCACGCCGGGAAACAAAATAAAAAGGCCGTCGTTCCCGCGAAAGAAACGACGGCCTGTAAGTGCCGGAAAATCAAAATCTAAAAATCAAAATCTTTTTACTTTTTGATTTTTGATATTTGATTCGAATGCCGGGTTCCATTCCGCGAGAACTCCGTTTGCCCCGTGAGATAATCATCTTGTCCCTGAAATAAATTTTCAAATTACTTATCTGACGGGGTTGACCACTTCCAGTCACAGGCAGGTCTTCTGACTTGCGCCCTACCAAAAGCCGCCTTCCCATCCCGCACTGATTTTCCCTCATCGAAAAAATCGTGCCGAACAGTGGCATCATCGCTTTCGGACTTCCAGCTTTCTCACCGCAAAGTCACAAAGTTTTCTTTTTTACTTTTGCCTTTTTACTTTTTACTTCTTCTTCGTGTCTTTGTTTCTTAGCGGCAAAACTTGGAACGAACGCTTACAGCGGCGGGTCCGTCACGGCTTCTAACCGTGTTCCCTTAATCCCATAACCGGTCTATCACTTTTCCAAAGAGCGACAACTTTTATCTTTTACCTCTCGCCTCTGCAGCCCGCAACAAAAATCTGAAAAATTTTTATTTTTCTTTCACTCAATATTAATCCGGCGTAACCTGAAAATAACCGGGGCCTGCTTCGCCTTTCAGCGCCGCAGGCCCCGTATAAGGTTACTGCTTACCGATACATTCCGGCTTATATTACGGCCAGAGCTTCTCGGTCATCCATTCGTCAACCATCAAAGCAAGGTCACCAAAGTTAACTATCTGCGGCGAGCTGCTCTTGATATTGGCCTCGGACAACAGAGGCAGCTGTTTTACGCCGGAACCGTCTGATGCTATGAAGTGAATCTCGTTTATATCCAGAGCATAATCATATACCTGGAAATCGTCCATCTTGCCGGCCCACATGCACCAGTTATCGCCGCGCGTCCCGACGCGGAGGGCACTTATAGCCGCATTGCACAAAGGCCCCGCAACGTCCGCGTCATCGAGATTATTCATTTCTGCAATCTGCACGCCGTTTAGATACGTGCGCATCTCCGCGGTCGCTCCTTCAGGCGGATTTGACCTGTCATGAATGAAAACCCAGTTGTTCCACGGTCCGCTGAAGTCAGTGAAGTTCCTTGTGCCTGTCCCAAGCAGCGCTCCGCTGCCAGGCGTCAGTTTGATGAAGTTGCAGCCCGGACCGCCCGAAAAGGTTGGAGGCCATGGCGTCGGACAATGGACCTCTACCCATTCCACTTCTGGAGCACCGCCCCACACGCCCCAAAGCCCCGGCCAGTTGCCGAAGTTCACTGTTTGCGTCGCCGTCAAGTCGGCGTTTATCCATACCGAAACGCTTATACTCTGGGTTGAGCTGCTTTCAAGCCACCACAGCGGATTGCCGTTTGTGGCCGCATTAACGTAGCACTGCATCTCTCCCGGCAGGTAAAGACAACCTGTGCCGTTGCGGCTGCCGTCGGTGTCCCAGTTAAGCGGCGTATATCTGATAACCGTGCCGGTGTAATTGTTCGCGTCGCCTGTTCCCGAATCGGTCACGAATTCGCCGGCCGTCTCGTTGAAGTCGTACCAGAGAATCGGGGCCTTATGCGGCGCCTGCTGTGTTGCCGTCCAGTCATAGGTTACATCCGCCTCGAGCCAGTCATTGGCCATAAAGTCAAGGTCCTGCCAGTTAACGACGCAGTTGTTGTCGAAATCGGCAACAGGCCCTTCGGCAGGCACGCAGGTGCTTGCCAGCACGCGGATATCGTCGAACATC
This sequence comes from uncultured Pirellulales bacterium, assembly GCA_964387385.1. Lineage (GTDB taxonomy): Bacteria > Planctomycetota > Phycisphaerae > Sedimentisphaerales > Anaerobacaceae > Fen-1362. The sequence continues at coordinate 607 of CAYLXJ010000050.1, read as the reverse complement.
ACGTTGCCCTCGCCGCCGCCGTAGGCGTCATCTGCGCATCTGTAACCCATTCCTATATACATGTCATTGATGTGGTTCATATCCACGTTACCCGCTTGCCCGGTACCAAGCCGGTTAAACTGGTCATAAGCAATGACCCAGGTGGTCCAGGAACTGATCTGTTGTGCATTGGAATCCGGATTGAGAACGATGTTAACGTCGCCGGTTGTATCCTCCATCGCCACGTACATCCTGTCATAAGTCGGGTCATTGCTGTTTATTGCAGCTCCTCGATAGGCGAGTTCCAGAAGCTTTACGGGTGACGTCAGCACATCGGGGGTCCAGTCGGCGTCGTTGTAAGGTTTATCGATTTCTGAATAGTAATATCCGCCTGTGCCGCCGCTTTTGTCATAGGTGAATTGCATATATCTTCCCGATTGACCTTCGCGAATCAGCGTAATGCGGCCGCTTCCGCCGTAGCCGCTGCAAACCGGCGGGCTTTCAATCCAGACGCTGTTGAGGTCCGTAGTCCATTCATAGGTCTGGAAGTCGTCAACAGTGACCGAACTGCCCGTGTTAAAGGACCACATAATCTTTGTGCCTACTGTATAGGTGCCTGTGGTGCTCT
>CAYLXJ010000049.1:8064-11049 GCA_964387385.1 uncultured Pirellulales bacterium | reverse complement strand
CATTACATTATCTTTAACGTTTCCGGTCTTATAGTTAATTGTATGCTCCGCGCCTAATTTTTCGGCCTTTTTAAGCTTTTCATCCGACGACGATGTTACAATCGCAGCACCTCCGGCTAATTTCACCAATTGTAACGCAGCAAGTGCAACACCTCCTCCTATCCCGTGAATCAGGATAGTTTGTCCTGCTTGTAACCCGGCCCTTGTCATAAGCATTCGCCAGGCCGTAACATAAGCCAGAGGCAGTGCAGCGGCCTCATTAAAATCAAGATGTTTCGGCTTGGGGTAAACATTTGTTGAAGGCACAGACACATATTCGGCAAACACCCCCTGCCGACCCAGACCGACAATATCAAAAGAAGCACATTCGCTTTGCTCGCCTTTCCTGCAAAACTCGCATTTGCCGCAACCGAGACCGGGATTTATTAGCACTTCTCCCCCTATCGATATTCCTTGAACTCCATCTCCGGTTTCGGCGACTATTCCGCTGGCGTCCGAGCCGAGTATATGAGGCATAGGAATTTTAGTGCCCGGTCTGCCCTTCCTCACCCATATATCGAGATGATTTAATGCCGCGGATTTAACTTGAACAAGGACTTCCCCCGACCCCGGCTTCGGCTTCGCAACCTCAGCCACGCTTACCTTATCTAGTTCGCCGTATTCCGTTATTATCGCCGCTTTCATTTTGCAATCCCCAATATATCAAATACTCGCCTTTGCTTTTATACCATTTAGTCAGGGCAAATGAAAGCTAAACTTCGTTCGTTTTCCCTACAGATGTGCTTTCTGAGGCATTTAGAAAATTATCAAGTGGATTTTATGAAAAGGGAAATACACCGACAGATGCCGGTTTTAGTATGTGCCGCCGGCAAAAAGGAATGCAATATTTTCAGCTTGCCGCTTGCGGTTTAAAACTTATATTCCAGCCAGACACCTACGGCCACCGCATGGCTTCTATAATCGGCGTCGCTGATGTAGTTGCGCTTGTTGAGGTCCTTATCGAAGATGCCGAGTAAATTGTAGCCGGTAACACCGACGGTAAGGTCTTCACTCGGCTGATATCGCAGGCCGAGATTAAGGTAATAGTTGCCGCGGCTGTTCTTTTTCCAGCCCCGTTCAACAAGCGGGTTTACCGTTCCCCAGTAACCGTCCGGCTCTGTGTTGGCAAGAAGGTAGTCATTTAAACTTTCCATTCCGGGGAATCCCCAGTAGATGCGCATCGACGCGTCGAAGGTCCACCGGTCATTGAGCTTTTGTTCCAGCACTACTTTTGTGAGATGATTGGCCCAGTTGGTCAGGTCGTCGCCGTAGCCATAGGCCTTGGTCGAGTTATAGGTGAGTACGCTTTGGTCATCGAGGTCAAAGTCGAGAAGTTTCGTATAACTGTGAGACAGCAGCAATTTTGTTTGCTCTGTGTGATAGATGGCCTCAAGCTCGAAACCGTATTCCTTTTGAGTGCCGACGGGGATATTGGCCATATCGCTTTGGCTCCAGCTAATGACTTCAAGGTTGTAGTGGACGAACATAGATGCGGCCAGTTCGAGGTTCTTGTTATGCTGCCGTTCATAGCGAATCTCGAAACTGTCGAGTTTTTCTGGGTCGCTGTTATTCGGTGCATTGGGGTCCATTGCCTGTGACTTCATCTGGCCTTCATAATTGGCACGCACCGAACGCGACCATATCGCCTTGATTGCTTCCTTTTCGTTGGGCATAAAGACAATAGCTGCTCGGGGAGAAAACATCCAGTCGGTATAGGTGTGGTCGTCGAGACGGGCGCCTAAAAAGGTCGTCCATTTTTCGCTGATGCTCCACTGCCACTCGCCCAGCAGTGAATACAGATTTGTTGACCATCGGGGCATAAGTCCTTCCGGATTATCATCGCTTACAAACGCATGTGTCCTTGCCTTGCCGCCAGGCCAGCCCGGGCTTCTCATTCCAAGCTCTTTATGTAGTATCTCGGAGCCGAAAGCGATTTGATGTTCGTCATTGGGCTGCCATTTCAGTAATGCCTTGCCATAATAATGGTCTTCACGAAAAGCGTCCTGTACGAAATCGGTACCAATCACACGCTCGAAGTCGAACATATCGTAGCTGAACGAAGTGTCGATATCGAGATTATCGGCCAGCTCGAATTTTCTGCCGATAAAACCCGTCGCCTGCTGATAGCCGGAGCTGTAAGTGTCAATAGGCGGAATGGAATCAAGATGAGGATAAGGCCAGGTGGACCAGTCCACATAAGGCCAGATATCTACCCAGCCGAGTGGTGGCTTGTTAATTGCTCTCGGATGCCAGGTAAACTGCTTGCCGCCCCGCGTGTAACGGCCCCAGATATTCCAGTCGTCCCTTGTTATTTCGACGTGGAATTTTAGGGGTGGGAGGTTTCTGTGGGTTTCTCCGTCATTATTAATGTGTGATTCCTGATACGGTTCACCCGCCTGATAGCCGTCGGCAGGCATTATAATGTCATCGCCCCACCAGTCGATGCCGTTTAGTCCCGGCTCCAGTTGAGGCCCAGAAGGGAAATCCACGCCATATACCTGAGTAGCGTCATGCTGGTCGGCGCCTTCGTATTTTCCTATGCCGCCATAAAAGAATACGCCGCCCTCATTGTCGTCGAATTTCTGGCCGTGTTTTACTTCGCCCGTATAAAACTCTTCGATGGCGCCCACCCGACCGGTTACTTCTGTACCCTGAAAGGTGTTAGCGTTGTGGGTTATAATATTAATAACCATTGACACTGCGCCCGGGCCGTAAAGTGCAGAACCAGGCCCGCGCACAACATCGATATGATGGATATCTCGCAGCAACGGCAGGTCTCGCTCACTCATAGCGCCGAAGTGGGTAAACTCATTCATAATCCGTCCGTTGACCAGCAGCAGATATTTGTTTTCGCCGAAGATTCCGCGCAGTCCGAGATTGTCGGCTTCCCAGTGGTTACGCATCCACTGAAGATTGGGCACGTAAATATCGAGCAGTTCGAACAAG
>CAYLXJ010000049.1:0-8054 GCA_964387385.1 uncultured Pirellulales bacterium | reverse complement strand
CGGTTATAGTTGTTAGGGCCGCTGGAACAAGACGGGGATTCGTCTTCGTAAGCGTCGCAGTTGACACAACCTCGATATTCATCAGCTCGTCTATGGACATATCTGTCAGGTCGTTTGCCTCTCCGGAAACACCTTTCTGCTGTGCAAATGCCCGAACGGCGAAGACCATTACAGCAATAAACGCAAACAACAGAATTATCCCTTTGTTTCTTAGGTGTATCTTTGTTTTTTCCATATTATTTCCCGCTTTCCTGATTCGGCATATTGTTAACAAGCAAAAACTTCCTAACTGTTTTGGACGAAAAGAATTATGCTTTTTAAAATCGGCATATTAAGCGGCTGATTTAATCAGAGGTTTTAAGACGATTAAACTATCAACACAAAAATAATAACTATTTGCCCAAACTACACCTAAATCCTTATTTGAAAAGATGTTATGAAAGCCGCCCTCCTAATGTGAATTTCCTGAATCCTTTTTTTTCCTCTCGTCTGTCACTGGGGCAATCTCACGTCCGATATAATCTCTTTTTCCCGAATTCTTAAACGGCACATCTATGCTTGATAGTTAGGCGAAAAACAGTTAAATTTTTGATTGCTTAAACTGAAATTTATGTGCCTCTGTAAAGAAAGGAATTTGATTATGAATCTTAGAACTGCAACAATCTGCATTTTGGCAAGTATTATCACTTCAGGATATTGTATGGCTGCACAGCAAAAAATATATTCGCCGGCGGAAACGAAAGCGGATGCGAACGAACGTTACATATTAACTCCAAAAGAATCTGCTAAGCCGAGGATTAACGGCGCGACGGTCTTCGGTGTCAGACCCGGAAGTCCGTTTTTATTTACCATTGCCGCCGCGGGAAAAAAGCCGATTGAATTTTCAGCGGATAATTTGCCGCATGGGCTTGCCCTCGATAGTTCTACTGGACGAATCACAGGAACACTTGCTTTTCCGGAAACATACAACGTAACTCTTAAGGCGAAAAACTCGTCGGGTAAGACCGAGAAAAAACTGAAAATCGTCGTTGGTGAACAAATTGCATTGACACCCCCTATGGGTTGGAATAGCTGGAACTGCTGGGCGCACAATGTATCGGACAAGAACGTCCGTGCCTCAGCAAAGGCGATGGTCGAAAGCGGGCTTGTAAATCACGGCTGGACTTATATTAACATCGACGACACCTGGCAGGGAAGCCGGGGCGGGGAATACAATGCAATACAGCCAAACAATAAATTCCCGGATATGAAAGCACTTTGTGATTATATCCATTCATTAGGCCTCAAAGCAGGCATATATTCGACGCCCTGGATTACTTCATACGGTGGCTACATAGGCGGCTCAAGCGACAACCCCGACGGCTCATGGGAAAAAATCGAGGGCTATGAGAATTATTCCAAAAAGTATCATCGCGTCGGCAAATTCGGCTTCGAGCCAAACGACGCTAAACAATGGGCACAATGGGGCTTCGATTATCTTAAATACGACTGGAACCCCAACGACGAGAAAAATACAAAAAATATGGCAGACGCGCTTCGAGCAAGCGGCCGAGATATGGCATATTCGCTTTCGAATACCGCCCCATTCGGCAAGGCCGCAATCTGGGCAAAACTGGCTAATTGCTGGCGGACGACAGGCGATATTCGCGACGCCTGGAGCAAGACACAGCTTCCCCGAAACGAAAGTCAGTGGGCACAGGGTGTAATTGATATATGGCGTCAGCATGTCAAATGGGCGCAATTTACCGGCCCAAGCCACTGGGCCGACCCCGATATGTTAGTCGTAGGAAAGGTCGGCTGGGGAACTCCTCATCCGAGTAAACTTACGCCCGATGAACAATATACACATATATCACTCTGGTGCCTGTGGTCAGCCCCCCTGCTTTTGGGCTGCCCCCTGGACCAGCTTGATGATTTTACGCTTAATCTGCTTACTAACGACGAGGTGCTAGCGCTTAATCAGGACCCATTAGGCATACAGGCCCTGGAGATTGTAAATGAGGGTAACGCAAGAATCCTGGCCAAAAGGCTCGAAGACGACTCAATGGCTGCGGGGCTTTTTAATGTCGGCGATGAGCCAGTAAGCGTCAAGGTGACCTGGGAACAATTAGGAATAAGCGGAAAGCAAAAAATCCGAGACCTCTGGCGGCAAAAGAATATCGGCACATACGCCGAGAGTTTTACGGCAATGGTTCGCCCCCACGGCGTCATCCTCGTCCGCATCCAGCCGGGAAGGAAGAACTAATGAAAAAAGCAGTCAGCAAAGTTGCAAGTTCAGAACTTAAAAAAGACGACTTGATTGTTATTACAGGAGCAGGAGGTTTTATCGCAGGCGCTTTAGCCAGATATTTTCATGACAAGGGCTTTACGCGGATACGAGCTATAGACAAAAAGCCGCTTCCTGAATGGTATCAGCATGTGCCGGGTGTCGAGTGTCTGTCGATGGACCTCAGCATCGAGGATAACTGTAAAAAGGCCTGCGCAGGTGCCGCAGAGGTTTATAATCTGGCGGCGGATATGGGAGGAATGGGATTTATCGAACGATTCAGAATCGAGTGCCTTCGCAGCATACTTATCAATACGCATATGGTCGAGCACGCCTGGCGGGCAGGGGCAAGACGATATTTCTTCTCGTCTTCGGCCTGCGCTTATAACGTCGAGCTGCAAAAAGACCCCAAATCGAGGGCGTTGAAAGAATCCGACGCCTATCCCGCTATGCCTGAAAGGGGTTACGGCTGGGAAAAACTGATGTCGGAAATGTTCTGTCAGGAATATTGGGCGGAACGCGGCCTCAAAACGTTCATCGCCCGGTTTCATAACGTTTACGGCCCCTTCGGCACGTGGGACGGCGGCAGGGAAAAGGCACCCGCGGCTATCTGCCGTAAGGTTATTGAGGCCAAAGACACGGGAAACGACACAATTACAATCTGGGGTGACGGTAAACAAACTCGAAGTTTTATGTTCATTGATGACTGCACCAAAGGAATCGATATGATAATGCACTGCGAAGACCTCGTCGCCACGCCCATAAATCTCGGCTCGCACGAGATGGTCTCAATCAACAAATTAGTCAGCATTGTCGAAGAAGTAGGCGGGGTAAAGCTCAAACGCCAATATGATTTAGACGCACCCAAAGGCGTGGCAGGCAGAAACAGCGACAACCGTATGATTCGCAGGATTCTCAACTGGGAGCCGGACACGACACTGCGCGACGGCTTAAAGGCAACATATAGATGGATTGAACAGCAATATATGGCGCGAAAAGCAGGGAAAAGAACCGTCTGCTAATGACAAACAGCAAAGAACGGCGAATAACTGATCTTATAGGGGGCCTGCCATATCGGCTGGCGCTTGCCGGCGGCTGGATTGACCAGCCGTTTGTATCGAAGCATAATCCTACCCCGCCCGGCTCGATGGTGGTCGTCTGTATCGAGCCGGAATTTCGCTTTATGGACAGGGCCGGGATTTGCAGCAGCACACGCTCGGTCGCGATTAAATTGTGGGGCGACCGTATCCCCGATGAAGACCCCGCCAAACTTGTCCGCCAGCTTTACGAAACGGAAAACAAAAATAACATAGAGCCGTCCGGCTCACAGGATATGATTGGGCTTATTTACCCGGGAATTAATCGACTCGATTACGACTATAATTATGAGGGAGGCGTTTATCCCTGCCATATAGAATCCAATAATGATGCTGAGGCAGCACAGTGGTTATCGCGAGTCATAAATATCCTGACGGTTATGCCCCGACCCGAAGGATATAATCCCTTAGGCGTCAAGAACCTCGACCCCAAATGGGTCAGCCGACTGGGACAGGCAGGAAAGGACTGCTTCGACGCGATTGTGAGAATGGACACAAAGGCATTAGGGGAGTCGCTTAATGAAAATATGCGGTGCTGGCAAGTACTTTTGCCTCAGAATTTCAATCATCCTGTTTTGAGCGTTGACCTTCTCGGTCTGCTTGATTTTTATCAGCATAGATATGCAGGCGCGATGTGTTCCGGCTGCGGCGGCGGATACTTGTATGTAATATCCGATGAGCCGGTTCCCGGGGCGTTTCACGCGACCGTGAGAATTAAAAAATGATTACGTCCCCTTCTGCTTCAGTTTTTATTTACGGCAGCTTCGACGACCTGCGGTCGATACACTTTCGCTTTTTTGAGGAAGCAGCCAAATCCGGAAAAGTTACCGCCCTGCTCTGGCCCGATGACGAAATCGAAAAAATTACCGGAAAACCGCCCAAATTCCCCCAGCAGGAACGTGTTTATCTTCTCGAAGCGATTCGATATATAAACAAGGTCCTCGTTGTCAACGACGTTAATCCAGATGCCCTGCCTGATAAGGCGGATGTCTGGGTAGTTGATGAAAATAACGACAATGATGCTAAAAGTAAATTCTGCGAAACTGCCGGCATAAAATATCACGTTTTGAAAACCGACACGCTAAATCGTTTTCCAGGATACAATCCCGCTCTTTTGAAAACGAATTCCACGCGGAAAAAGGTCATCGTTACGGGCTGTTTCGACTGGTTTCATTCGGGTCACGTCAGGTTTTTCGAGGAGGTCTCGCAATTAGGCGACCTTTATGTGGCGGTCGGCAGCGATAAAACAATCGAAGAATTGAAAGGCAAAGGCCACCCGATGATTCCACAGGAACAGCGTTTGTTTGTCTGTCAGTCGATTCGATATGTAACACAGGCCCTGATAGGCACGGGCAGCGGCTGGTTGGACTCTGAGCCGGAAATCCGCCGGTTAAAGCCCGATATCTACGCCGTCAACGAGGACGGCGACAGACCTGAAAAACGCGTGTTTTGCGAAAAAAACGACATCGAGTACATCGTGCTAAAACGCATTCCGAAAGCCGGCTTGTCTCCGCGAAAAAGCACTATCCTGCGGGGTTTTTAGACCATAAATAAGGTTGCCAAAACTCTTGACCTCTAATAATCAGAAGTTAATCCATTGTCTTTACTGAAGTTACGGCTTTTGCGCGAAATTGACTTTATTTGTGCGTAAAATGCCATTGTTTCAAACTTTTAATTTTGAGAAAATTAACTTAAGAATGAGTGGGTGTGCCTTGCGTGTGAAGTACCCCGAGTGTGCCGGGTATGGGATGGAAGGTGTAAATAAAGCACACGTTCCTATTATTGTTTAAAAGAAGATAGGAGGAGTATGAGAATGAGAAGATGTATAGGTTTATTTTTGTTAGTTTGTCTTATGGCAAGTGTTGCCAGCGCAACCTGGTATTGGGAAGGCGATGTGGACAACAACTGGAGTAACACCAGCAACTGGACCAATGGTACGGCTTCGCCGCCGCCTTCGGCCCATTCAGCCACTGAGGGAATGTACGTTCCGGCCGGCATGGTAAATGCCGACATAAGCGACCAGTTCGGCACTCTGATGATGGGCCGAACAGGTACAGGCGCTCCTGCTGTTGGCGCTGCCACTGTGAACCTGAATACCCCCGGAACTACCCTAACCGTGTCAACGTCAAGCGGTGAACTCGTGAGTGTTGCTTACACAGACGGTTATACCAATAACCTCAACGTCTCAGCCGGCAGATTGAATGTTTACAATAGCGGCTTAACAGGTGCAGGCGAGTTACGTCTGAATCACGTTTATCAGCCTACAACATTGGGAAATCTCAATTTGTCCGGGACTGGGATTATCGACGTGGAATACCTCAATAAGGGCGAGAGGTCCGCAGGCGGCAACTTCTACGCTACTGGTGGAACCCTCATTGTTAGAAGCCAAATCAGCAAGTTCGGCCTGGTTGCAGACGGCTGGACCGGCTTCCGCCTGGGCGGTGCTCGTCTTGAGATGGCGAGTTTTGCAGACCGTAACAATGTAATCGGCAATATTACGGTTGGGACCAGTCAGAGAACCGACTTCCTTATGGACAGCACATCGAAGGTCAGTTTTGACCTTGGTCTGTCTGCCAACAAAGGTGGTGTGGGAGGAACTAACTATGACTTGATTACGTCATTAGGTAATTTCACCATTGACGGCACGCTGTTCGTTAATTTCCTTGTTGCACCGGAAATCGGCGATTATTGGGATGTATGGAGGGTTTCCTCCAGCTACGTGGCTTCCTACAGTGGTTCTGGGATGTTTGATGCCCTGCCGTCTGACATTTTAGCTTCTTGGATAGATACAGGCAACGGCACCGATACACTTCGGTTAGAGTATATACCAGAGCCGGCTACAATCGCTTTACTCGGCCTTGGCTTACTTGCCATTAGACGCAACAAAAAGTAAAATTGGGTTAGCGACTTTATTCGCTTACAAAAAAACGTAAGTGTCTCATGACCCTTTGCCGCAAAAGGCACAAGGGTCTTGAGACATTATATATTGAAAAAACTACCGGAAAACCGCCCAAATTCCCCCAGTAGGAACGTGTTTATCTTCTCGAAGCGATTCGATATTTAACGGAGGTCTTGATAGGCACGGGCAGCGGCTGGTTTGACGCCGAGCCGGAAATCCGCCGGTTAAAGCCGTCAATGAAGACGGCGACAGACCCGAAAAACGTGTGTTTTGCAGAAAAAATGGAATCGAATACATCGTCCTGAAACGCACCCCCAAAGCTGATTTTCCCCCAAGAAAAAGCCCTATCCTCCGCGGATTTTAAATTATCCTACAAAGACGTCCTCGACGGCGTATTCGTAAAGAGCGGGTTTTTGTCTTCCTACGAGGAAAAGGCCTGCGGTAAGAGGGCCGACGCGGCCGATGAACATTGTTATTATCAGCATCAGTTTGCCAATAAAACTCAACCGCGAGGTTATGCCCATCGACATTCCGGTATTGCCTAAGGCCGACATCGCCTCAAAGATAATCTGGTGAAACGTGGCGTCTTCGGTGGCTGTTATAATAACCGCGTCGATTGCCAGGATTATTAAAAACCAGCCGACGATACAAAACGCCCTCGTTATCGTCGGCATCGGAACCTGCCTTTTGAAAACCCCGATTCGCAACTCCCTGCTTTTCAACTGCTTGAACAAAAACGCTGTTATAATGCCCGCAGTCGTAGTTTTTATGCCGCCTGCCGTGCTGCCTGGGGATGCGCCTACGAACATAAGCAGCATAATCACAGTTAAAGCGGTCACACTCATTGCGCCGATTTCAATGGTGTTGAACCCGTCGGTAGTCGAAGCCGAAATTGCCTGAAAACCAGCTATACTTAGGCGACGCGGCAAGGTCATCCCCTCCGGCCATCTTTCTGCGTAAAAAATTATCCCCGTCGCGCAAAGCATCAACAATCCCGACACAAACAATACCAGCTTGCTGTGTACAGACATCCTTCTGGTGTGGTCTCTCTTAAAAAACCTGTGGACATACACACAGAAATCATACAGGACAAAAAAACCTATCCCGCCGAAGATAGAAAGAATAGTGATTGTCAGATTGATTGTGTAGCTGTCCCTGTATTTCATCAAACTATCGGAAAAGATAGAAAAACCAGCGGTGCAAAAGGCAGAAACCGAATGAAACACGCCGAGGTAAATCGCCTTTGGAAGCGGAAATTTCTTTGCCCAGAACGCCGTCAATAAAGCCGTTCCGATGGCCTCGAAAAGAAACGCGAAAGCCAGTACCGTAACAAAAAATCTTTCGAGAATTTCGAGATTCGAGCCGGCAAGCGATTCTTTTGCGACTATCCTTACAGTAAACGGCAGCCCGATGCCGAGGATATGAGCAAGAAACACTCCGAAGACCATATAACCAAGCCCGCCGATTTGAAATATGCACAAAAGGACTATCTGGCCAAACAAGCTGTAATACCTGCCTGTATCCACAACCGTCAGGCCGGTTGTGCTTATGCCTGAAGCAGCCACAAACAGAGAATCGATAAAGGGCTGATGTTTGCCTTCGCCTGAAAAGACGGGCAGCGAAAGCAAAATTGCGCCCGCTATTGTTACGATAAGATAACCGAGGACAAGAATTTGTGTCGGTGTTAGTAAATGTAAACCATTTCGCGAGCGTTTCATAAGCCCTTTGCCTTTCCGGACAAAAGGTTACGAGACGCTCCCGAGGAGTCGGGACTCGTTTAACCATTGCCCTT
>CAYLXJ010000048.1:0-11075 GCA_964387385.1 uncultured Pirellulales bacterium | reverse complement strand
TTCCAAAGCCAACCATACCGATTTTTATTACCTTTTCCTGCATCTTGCATTTTCCTCTCAAAACAGTTAGTTTATTGATTTCATAGCGGTTCGTCAATAACGGTGTTTGGTTGAAACGGAGGTAAAAATGCTGCCGCGATTTTACGTTAATCCGATAATCAGGCCGGCGACGGAGCTTACGGGGACTGAGGCGCATCATCTTATCACGGTGCTGCGGATGACAACGGGAGAGAAGGTTGAATTATTTGACGGGGCCGGGACGGTTGCATCGGCGGTGATAACGGGGATTGAAAAACGCAAGGTTACGCTGCGAATTGAGCAGGTCCAAAAATACCCGCCGAGGACAACGGGCAGGATAATCATCGCGCCGGGGATAGCCAAGGGCGAGCGTTTCGACTGGCTGATAGAAAAATGCACCGAATTGAGGACCGACCGGATTATGCCTGTCATATTCGAGCGCAGCGTCAAGCAGGCGGCGAACCCGAAAGTTTTGGAGCGATGGCAAAAGTTAATTATATCGGCGGCCAAACAGAGCAGGAGGATATTTTTGACGAAAATCGACGTGCCGCTGCCTCTTTGCGACGTTCTTGAATTGCTGCGAAAAGAATATCCGCGGATAGAATTAATTGTGGGCAGTTTGACGCCTGACGCGGCGCCATTGACGGACAAATTGTTCGAGAAGGGCGATGTCGCCACGTTTATAGGGCCGGAGGGGGGCTTCACTGAAGAGGAGACCGCACTTTTAAAAGACAAAGGCGCTCGCTTTGTGCGATTGACCGAGACAGTGCTTCGCACGGAGACGGCGGCGCTGGCGTTCGCGTCGGTGTTGTGCGCGCTGCGGGACATAGCGACAGAATAAATTGTTTGAGGATTCATTATGATTAACACACTGCTTGAGAAGCCGGAGTATAAGATTGTTAAGACGCCGTTAGGGACGTGGCGGAGCTTCGGATACGTGGATGGGACGAGCTTTCACGAGTTCAAGAGCGATGCGACGTGGATGGGTTTGCCTTTGATACATTATACATACGGCAGAAGCCCGGAAACGGGGAGACGCGTCTGCGCAAAAGGGGTAATCGCTATAGGCCGGCTTGCCTGCGGCATAATCGCGATAGGCCACGCTTCAATCGGTATTGTCGCCATAGGTCAGTTGGCGATTGGACTGTTGTTTGGACTGGGACAGTTATCGACCGGGCTTGCGGCTGTAGCGCAGGCAGCTATTGGCATTTATTTCGGTCTTGGTCAACTGGCGACGGGCTATATTGCTATTGGACAATTCGCGTATGGCAAATATGTATTAGCGCAGTTCGGCTTCGGGGAATATGTTTTAAGTACTATGAGGAAGGACCAGGAGGCAATCGAGTTTTTCAAGACGTTTCCGGTGATAAGGGATTTTATGCGTTAAGTGTTCTTTTTAAAGAACTTTTTGTGTCATTTCGAGCGCAGCGGAGCATAGCTCCGCGAAGTCGAGAAATCTGTTTAAATAGATTTTTCCGCTGCGCGATGCTGCGCATCGCTACGGTCGAAATGACGGGAAAGGTGGACGAAGCGTGGCATCGCTGCGGTCGAAATGACGTCAACCATTGTCATTCCGAGCGAGCGAAGCGAGTCGAGGAATCTGTTTTTAATAGATTCCTCCACTGCGCAATGCTTCGCATTGCTCCGGTCGGAATGACAGAAAAGAGGTGTGACGCAACACAATCACTGCCGTCGAAATGACTCGGACAATCGTTAATTTATTCATACCAATCGGCGGCAAGGTCTAATAACTTGGGATTTGTTGACTCAATGAGAGATATCTTTTTCTCTTGTCGCCAGCGTTTGATTTGTTTTTCTCGTGCAATGGCTGATAAGGCATCTCCGAAGGTCTCGACGTAAACCAGGCGGACAACGTTGTATTTGTCAGTAAAGCCGGGGATGAGATGATTTTTATGTTCGTAAACACGCTTCTTGATATCGTTTGTAAATCCGGTGTATAGAGTAGCTGTTTTGCTGGACATTATGTAAAAGAAGAAGGTTTTCATTATTAATATGCTAACAGATGGTGCGGTAAAATGTTAATAGATTTCTCCGCTCCGTCCCTACAAGTCGGGACTCCGGTCGAAATGACGGGTGGGCGAGCGATTTATAGCGGTTGAGCGGAGAGGATTTTGTCGTAGTCGGCGGGGCTGAGGAATGCGGAGGGGCCTTTGGGGTTGTGCTTGGTGAGCATTTTGATTGTTGCGGCGAATTTTTTGTCTAAGTGGGCGACGAAACAATTGGAATGGATTCCCGCTTGCGCGGGAATGACAGAGGTGGGCGAGGCAATGACATAGGAATCAGGAATGATAATCTGATAAGCGTGGAGGGTGAGGCGGTCGATGAGGGGTTTTTCTTCCTGGTTAATGCCGAGGCGGTAGTTCTTTTTAAATTCCGAGAGCATAATGGGCCTGTCGCTGGCGTAGAGGAGGTCAATGGCGAGGGGCAAACCGACACTTGCGAGGTGGACGCGAATCTGGTGAGTCCGGCCGGTTAGTGGATTGACTGCCAGAAGCGAGGCAAGGCCGAAGTCGGCAAGCAGTTGCCATTCTGTCACGGCTTGCTTGCCGTGTTTTGTATCGATTGTCATCAGCTCGGGGTTTCTTTTGCTGGGACCGATGGGGGCGTCAATTGTTCCTGTCGCTTCGAAAGCTGCGCCCCTGACAATCGCAAGATATGTTTTTTTGACGTTTCTATCGAAGAAATAATCAGCAAATTGTCGCTGCGCAGGTCGATTTTTGGCAAGAATCATCACGCCGGAGGTGTCCTTATCCAAACGATGAACGAGGCGCAGTTTGGCAGTGGCCTCGTTGCCAATCTGGTCGGCCATGTAATCAACGAGCTGCGGCTTGCCTGCACGGTCTTTTGTCACCGATACGCCTGCGGGCTTATTGATGACGATTATATTGTCGTCTTCGTAAATGATTTCAATTGTTTCTTTTCGCATCAGAATCCTTATAGCATTTCTTGACGAATAACAGCGTGTAGAATATAGTATTTTACAATGAAGATACAACCAGTAAAAGGGACACGGGATTTTTATCCCGAGGATATGGCCATCCATAACTGGATTGTGGATGGGTGGAAGCGCGCATCGATACGTAACGGGTTCGAGGAGTATGACGGGCCGATATTCGAGCACCTGCAGATGTATCAATTGAAAAGCGGCGATGAAATCGTCGAGCAGCTTTTCAGCTTCAAAGACAGGGGCGAAAGAGACCTTGCAATAAGGCCTGAAATCACGCCGACGTTAGCGAGAATGGTAAATCAGCGAATCAACGCCTTGCCTAAGCCGATAAAGTGGTTTTCAGTGCCGCGTTTATGCAGAGCGGAAAGACCACAAAAAGGTCGTCTGCGTGAGTTTTTCCAGTGGAATATCGACATAATCGGCGAGGAAAGCGTCCTGGCCGACGCCGAAGTTATTTTCACGACAGTTGATTACCTGCGCGAAGTGGGACTGACGCCGAAGGATATACAGGTAAAAATATCGAGCAGGAAACTTCTTTCTGCTGTTTTGAAGAAAATCGGCGTGCCGGAAGAGAAGATGGAACCCCTTTACACCCTTTTAGACAAAAAAGCGAAGTTGCCTGCAGATGTTTTTTCCGTGACATTGACCGAGCAGGTCGGCAAAGAGCTGGCCCCTCAAATCATAACTTTTATGGAAGCGAAGAAGGTCAGCGACGCAGATAAATTCAGGAGCCAGAAGGGGGACGATATTGATACCGCATTGCTCGAAATCGGAAGGTGTGAGTATTACATCGGGCAAATGGGTATTGAAGATTATTGTGTTTTTGACCCCGGTATAGTTCGGGGGTTGGCTTATTACACGGGCATTGTCTTTGAGGTGCACGATATTCGAGGCGAGCTTCGTGCGATAGGGGGCGGGGGGCGGTTCGATAATCTTCTGCACGATTTCGGCGGGCCGAAAATATCAGCAACAGGAATGGGTATGGGCGACTGCGTTCTTGAGATTCTGCTGCGGGAAAAAGGTTTGCTGGACAAAAATATAGCAGCCGGTGAGATTGACTATTTTGTTGTGCCGCTGAGCGATGAGCTTTTAAACGAAGCAGTAAAGCTGACGGCAGGATTAAGAAGCCGCAGATTTAAATCAATATTTACATATAAGGCAGGCAGCTTGTCTAAACAGCTTAAACTGGCTTCGGAGAGGAACGCGAAATTCTGTATTATTGTAGGCGACGAATACAAATCCGGCGACATCGCAGTCAAGGATATGAAAACAGGAGAGCAGAAACTTGTTAATAAAGACAAGTTTCTCGAAGAGCTGAAGTCAGGATAGTTATGAAAGAAGCCGCACCCAATCATTATGAAAAGGCATTCGCAAGCTGGCTTATTGAAAATCAGGTGGAATTTGTTACCGCGGCAGACCAGCACAAGCCCGTATATGAGCAATCGGGACTGAAGAGTTTCGATTTTCTGGTATGCCCGACATCGGGCAAAAAGATAATCGCTGAGGTCAAAGGCAGGCGATTCAAGGGCGCGTCGCTTGCGGGCTTGCCCCGTCTGGAATGCTGGGTTACAACAGACGACGTTGACGGGCTGGCGGCGTGGCAGAAGATTTTAGGCGACGATTACGAGGCGAATTTCATATTTGCTTATCGCGTGCAGAACGTTGACGTGGATTTCGACGGCAGGGAGATTTTTGAATTCAATCAGGACAAGTATCTGTTTTTGGCGGTGCGATTAGCCGACTATATACAATATATGAGGCAGCGCAGCCCCAAATGGAAAACAATTACACTTCCAGCGGACAAATTCCGTTTTTGCGCCAGTCCGGTTAAGCAGTTGTTCATTTGATATTTATTTGGCGTATTTAACCGAACAGCCGTATGGTTTTGTCGATGTTGCGCTGACTGGCTTACCCGTTGTCAGCTCTTCGAGGGCCTTATCCACGTAGTTGATCAGTTTTTCGTCTTTCGGCACATCGCCTAAAGGTGCGTTATCGATTGCGCCGTTGTAAACGATGTTACCCTCGACGTCGATGATGAACATATGCGGCGTTGTTTTCGCGCCATAGGCCTTTCCGGTTTCGCCGGTGCTGTCGTCGAGAATCGGATAGCTTATATTAAATTTTTCAGCGTATTCCTTGTTTTTCGCCGTTTCCTGATGGCCTGTGCTGTTAACAGCGAACCAAACGACGTTTTTATCCTTGTATTTGTTGACGAGGTCGCTGATGGCTGTTGTTTTTTCATGGTTGTATCGTGAGAAAGGACATTCGTAGTTGAACCATTCGAGTACTACAATTTTACCTTTATAGTCGGCCAGTTTGACTTCAGTGCCGTCGTAATTTTTCAGTGTAAAGTCCGGTGCCTTTGTTGATTTCGGGTCGGCTGCAAAAAGCATCGACATCGACAATACGGCCGCAGTAATGATTGACATTAACCTGTTCATCGTTTTCTCCTTTCAATAATCTCGCTATTTTTTATATCTACGCCGCTTCCGATTGTAAGGTTTGTATCAATTTTGCCATAGACCCAAATGCACGCTGTTGATAGAATCGCCTACTGGTATATGGGTTTGACAGAAAGGATAATCAAAAAGGAGAAGACAGAATATGTTAAAGAATCTTTTATGCTGGATTTTACTTGTTGCCTGCGCCGGTTGTGTGTGCCAGAAGGAGCAGAAGAGATGTCTTCTTGCCAAACAGGAATGTAAAAAGGAGACGAGGGTTTTTCGCCACGTATTATTATTCAAATTCAGGGAAAGCACGACGCCGGAGCAGATAAAGGAAATCGTGGCACAAACGTCAGTGTTGAGAACCGTTCAGAGGGCTTCACGCATTGTTTTATTGTGACCTTCGCAGGCGAAGCGGGGCTTGATGAATATATGAATCATCCTGACCTTAAGGCATTCAGGAAAGGTTTAGGCGGTCCATTAGAAAAGTACATCGCTATCGATTACTGGACGAACCACTAAACGGACTGCAAGTGAAACCATGGCATGCTAATTTGTTTGAATTATTAACCAGAAGATGAGGAGAAAACCGAATATGTTAAAAAATCTGTTGTGCTATGTTTTATTGGCCGTTGTCTGTGCAGGCTGCATCAACATTCATTCTGAAAAGAACTGTGCAGCCGCAAAAAGCAAGTGTCCGAAAGAATACAAAAAAACTCCAAAGATGCTTCGCCACGTAGTGCTGTTCAAATTCAAGAAAGACACGACACCTGAGAAAATCAAAGAAGTTGAAAACGCATTCGCTTCATTGCCGGGCAAAATCGATTTTATCAAGTGTTTCGAGTGGGGCACAAATGTCAGTCCTGAAGGACGGGCGGAAGGATTCACGCACTGTTTTTTCCTTACATTTACCAGCGAAGCTGACCGAGACGCATACCTTGTGCATCCCGACCATACAGAGTTCGGCAAGTCGCTGGGGGGCTGCCTTGACAAGGTCCTCGTAGTAGATTACTGGGCGAACTGCCAGGCAATCGGCGAATAGAAATGAGAATCATTGCCGGGACAAAAAGGGGAATGAATTTGTTCAGTCCGCCGGGGCTTGATTCCCGGCCGATTACTGACCGCGTGAAGGAGTCGCTGTTTAACGTCCTGCAAAAATATGACCTGCCCGCGGGCAAGACGGTCGCAGACCTGTTTGCGGGGGTGGGGTCGTTTGGTATTGAAGCGCTGAGCAGGGGAGCAGCTTTTGTAGTTTTCGTCGAGCACAATCTCAAAATAACAACCGTTCTAAAACGCAATATCGAAAAAGCCAGCTTTGTTGAGCAATCGAAGGTGATTCATGCCGACGCTTTCAGGATTGAGCTTGAAAAATGCCGGTACAATCTGGTTTTTGTTGACCCGCCGTATGTTGACTCGATGCAGACACAGGCAGGGTCAGCTTTAGCGAAACTTTTAACTCGTCTGGCGGACAGTGTTACAGCAGGAGGATTTGTTGTCGTGCGGTCGCTTCAGGACACAAGCTTGTCACAGGCATACGGCCCGCTTGAAATTATCGAAAGGCGACAGTGGGGCACTATGGCGGTAACGATATTGCGGAAGGCAAAATCGAATGGCTAACAGGCAGTCAGCGATACAAATTGTGAAGCGGTTGCGAGAAGCCGGTTATGAAGCGCTTCTGGCCGGGGGGTGCGTCCGGGATATGCTTTTGAAGAGACGGCCCAGTGATTACGACGTTGCCACCGATGCTAGGCCGAATGATGTTTGCAGGATTTTTCGCCGGACTCTCAAGGTTGGGGCAAAATTCGGCGTGGTTGTAGTTTTAATGGACAAAACGCAAATCGAGGTCGCAACATTCAGGACGGAATCCGGCTATACCGACGGCAGGCACCCGGCACAGGTGCATTTCGCTACGGCTAAGGAGGACGCAGCCAGACGGGATTTTACAATCAACGCGATGTTCTATGACCCGGTTGCTAAAAAGGTGATTGACTATTACGGGGGGCAGAAAGATTTAAAATATAAAATCGTTAGGACAGTCGGAGAGCCGACAGAGCGTTTCAGCGAGGATTATCTTCGGATGCTGAGAGCGATTCGCTTTTCAGCACAGCTTGGTTTTTCAATCGAGCCGAAAACAATAGAAGCAATACGCAACGGAGCAAAAAATATCACAAAAATCAGCGGGGAGCGCATCGCTGCGGAACTTGAGGGAATTCTTGTAAGCCCTAACCGGGCAAAAGGCTTGCAGCTTTTTATCGAGACAGGTCTGGGGGGATTTGTCTTTTCGGGCTGTTCCTGCTCGTGCGGCGGATTCATCACTCGCCTGATGGCCAATCTGCCTTCGAGAATCGATTTTCCGCTTGGTCTCGCGGCGATGTTTGCCGGCCAGGGCACTGATTTAGTACTTGATAAATGCGAACTTTTGAAACTCAGCAGAAATCAGACCAAACATATAAAATTTCTTCTGGACAACCGTGGCAAACTGCTTAAGGAATTGTCGCTGGCTGAGCTTAAGATGCTTTTATCAGAGCCGTATTTTGAGGATTTGTTTTCGCTGCAAAAGGCGATTCAAAAGGCGGGCAATCAAAGCGTAGCAGCACTGGTTAAATTGAGAATAAGGATAAAACAGTTGAAGGGCGTGGAATTAAAACCCAAGCCGATATTGAATGGACACGAGCTTATGGCATTGGGCGCTGTCCCCGGCCCATTGCTTGGCCAGTTAGCGAATGAGATGTATATAGCGCAGTTGGAAGGGAAATTGCAGTCAGCCGAGCAGGCAAAGCACTGGGTCGTCAAATGGCTGCTATCCCACAAAAAACTCGGAAACTAAAAAGTATTTTCTGCAAATCGAGACGATTGTTTTATGTCGTCTATCTGGATTTTGCGTACTCCAGCATACCCTGGAAGTCAACGACCACTACCGGAACTTCACCCATAACCCAGGCGTCATGTCCCGGCGGGAGCATGGAAACGTCACCCGGATGACACTCAAATTCGCTTCCGTCGTCCATTCGGATTTTCAGCACACCGGAAATGTGATACTGCAGATGCGGGGCCTGGCAGCTATTTGTTTTGACAATGGGCTTCACCGATTCGAACCATTTCCAACCGGGTTCTAAAACGGCGCGACCAACCGTGGTGTTACCGACTTTGACAAGCTCCAATTTTCCTTTCGGGAATTCACGGACTTCGTCGGGATTGGTGAAGTTTTTTACCTCTGTTCTTTTGGTTATCTTTGCAGTTTGTTTCTCGTTTGTCTTCATAAATATCTCCTAAACATTTATTTTGAAGGCGGACATGCTGCGGTGAATTGAGCGAGGTCGGACAGACCAAGCTCTTTTTAGATATCTGCTATTTGCCTTACGATTTTGTCAAAACCATCCTCACCAAAGATTTCGTGCTCGATATCCTCGAACTTTTCGGCCATCTCATACAGTTGTTCAGCGGTGAGGATTTGTTTCCACGCGGGGAAAATAATCGTGTCCTCTCTTGCGGCGTGTGCCCTATACATTCGCACGAGCGACTCAAGCGACTGTGCCAGCGGAACAGAATCCTCAATTTTGTCTTTTTGCGTTTTGGCGAGAATATAGTCGGTTATTTCCCGACCCCGCTGGTGCTGGGCAATCAGGATATCAGTCAGGTCGGCGACGTAACCACCAGCTTTTTTGAGCGTCGGAAAAATGAACGTCTCTTCCAGTTTTTTCTCATGATAGTCCTCGCCGAATGAGCGGAACAACTTTACGGTTTTTTGAAGCGCGTCTGCGGAGATTTTCGAGGGGTCGTTGCGAATGTGTGATGTAATCTCGCTATAAACGAAAAGCGCCCGTCGGAGGATGCCGTGCTCGCGCATTAAATCTTCGATTGCCGTAACTTCTTTGCTCTTTTTTTCTTCAGTGTGTTCGGGCGTTATTGCCGCCAGCGTTTTGTTCCTTAAAAAAATTGCACTGCCTAAGCCGCCGTCGCAAACCGGGGAAAAATAAGAAAAAAACTTAAATATGACCTCATGATTGCCTATAATACTACCTTTTCAGGAGATGCGTTTTATGATGCGATTAGCAAAATATTCGTTTGGTGTCGGCGACCGGTTCGGGCTTGCGGGAAGGGCCCAGTTGCGGGCCGTGATTCAGGCCAAAAAGGTCGGTATTGACGTGACGCCTGTCTGGAACAAGTCACACCGCGAGCATAGTATCATCGGGACAAAGCCGGCGAGCGTTCGGGCTGAGGCGGACGAGGCGGTAAAAACGCTGGGCTTCGGGTCGCCTTATTTCGTTGACGCGGACCACATCGGTTTGAACAACGTGGATTTGTTCATCGATTCGAGCGATTTTTTTACCATCGACGTGGCGGATTATATCGGCAAAGGCGCCTCACAGGACAAAGTCAACGCCTTTGCAGACAAATACAGTAAATATGCGCCGAGTTTTGAGATTCCACGAATAGGCGAGCCGATAAAAACAACTAAAGAACAGCTTGTGCAAATAGGTCGAAAGTTCCTTCCTGCGGTCGAGGAGGCGGGCCGCATATATCGTCATATCAAATTCCGCAAAGGGGACGATTGTGTTATTGAGGTTTCTATGGATGAAACGGACAGTCCACAGACGCCCGCGGAGCTTTTCTTTATTCTGGCTATGGTGGCAGACGAGGGCATACCAGCACAAACCATCGCACCGAAATTCACGGGCAGATTCAACAAGGGCGTCGATTACGTCGGCGACGTTGCGAGGTTTGAGAAGGAGTTCGAACAGTCCGTTGCTGTTGCGGTCTTTGTCGCGATGGAATTTGGTCTTCCTTCGGGGCTTAAGTTGAGCGTTCATTCAGGCAGTGATAAGTTTGCCATTTACGGGCCCATAGGCAGGGCGTTAAAAAAGTTCGACGCCGGTCTGCATATCAAGACGGCGGGGACGACCTGGGTGGAGGAACTGGCGGCCCTGTCGGCTGCGGGTGATGACGGTTTAAGAATCGCAAAAGAGGTATATTACAGCGCTTACGAGCGGATGGACGAATTATGCAAGCCATACGCGACGGTGATTGATATTAAAAAAGAGCGTTTACCTAAACCCCAAGAGGTAAACAGATGGAGCGGCGAGGCATTTTCCGAAACGTTACGGCATAATACAAAGTGTAAAAGGTATAATCCTGATTTTCGTCAGCTTATTCACGTCGGATATAAGGTCGCGGCGGAAATGAAAAATCGATATACTGACGCGCTTGAGAAAAACGAAGGGCCTGTATCGAAGGCCGTGCAGGAAAACATATACAGGCATATTGAGGCAGTATTTTTGAATGGGAGATAGAATGACCGGACTGTTTGACGTTAAAGACAAGGCAATCGTAATAACGGGCGGGGCGGGAGTATTATGCAGCGCAATGGCGGGGGAGCTTGCCCGAAGCGGCGCAAAAGTATGAGTAGTTGACTACGATATTATGAGAGCCAACGAACTTTGCAGGCAAATCGAGGCGGAAGGGCATTTTGCAATAACCGTCCAGGCGGACGTTACCGACAAAAAGAAAATCGAGGAGGCTTTTAACTGTGCGGTGCAGTCGATGGGCAGGGTCGATGTGCTTATCAATGGTGCCGGCGGCAATAAAAAAGAGGCGACGACCTCGAAGGACCTGTCGTTTTTCGATATTCCGGCCGAGGCAATCCG
>CAYLXJ010000047.1:0-11105 GCA_964387385.1 uncultured Pirellulales bacterium | reverse complement strand
GGCGGTTATATCGCCTTGAAAAATGTCCGGCCGGTCTTGTTCTCTGCCACGATTTTCCCATGCTTTTCGAGTCCGGCCAGATACTCTCTCGCCTCATTCTGACCGATTCCCAAAGCCGAGCATATATCGTCAACTGAACAAGGCCTGCGTTTCAGCATTGATAACAGGGTTTGAGGGAAATCGTCGGCTGGTTTCTTGCAGTGGCTGGATACAAAGTCAGCTATGACCTCGCAATTAGGCCCAAGTTGACGGGCCATTTCCTTGAGCTTTTCGAGCGGGACCTTCTCGACTCCCGGCTCGGCTGTCGGCCGCACGGCCGTATTCAAATGCACCTTGTCGGGATTAATTTTCTGTATCGCCTCGGCAAGTTTAGTGATTTGTGCGTTATCAGTATTAAAACGCTCGATAAAAAACACCTCGAGCCAGATTTTGCCCTTGTATTCGCTCCTCAGGGCGCATAAACCCCCAACCAGACGGTCAAAAGTTATCTCGCTGTATGGGCGGTTGATTTTTTCGAAGGTGGCTTCGTCGCCGGCGTCCAGCGATGGCAAAATCACGTCCGCACCGGCACAATCAGCCCTTACCTCAGGCAGATAAAAAAGCGTCCCGTTTGTCAAAAGTGCAACCGGGATATCGGTCAATTTTTTTATACCGGCTATTAATCGGGCAATGCCGCTGTGCAAAGTGGGTTCACCTGAGCCGCCTATCGTTATGTAGTCGGCCTCAAGACCCGCATCGATTGCCTCCTTAAGCTCGGTTAAAATATCATCCACCGGCACATATTCTTTCCGCTGAAGGGTATGGCGGGTGGTCTTGCCCAACTGGCAGTAAATGCAGTCGAGGGTGCAGGTCTTGAACGGGACGATATCGACTCCCAAACTGCGGCCCAGCCGGCGTGACGGCACCGGCCCGTAAAGATGTTTACTGCGTTTAGCCACGTTTCGGCTCGCCGGTGATTTCGAATATTTTTTTACAGGTGATAAGCAGTTTTTCGAGCCAGTCGATTGGCATAATTACTGCCGCGTCGGATTTGGATTTCACAGGATTGGTGTGGACCTCGATGAAAAGCCCGTTTGCCCCTGCCGCGATAGCGGCCCTGGCCAGAATTGGCGCCATTTCGCGGTTTCCCCCGCTGACGGTGCCTAATCCTCCCGGCTGCTGAACGCTGTGCGTCGCGTCAAAAACGACCGGACAGCCGAGCTGTTTCATCGACTCGATTGCGGTCATATCGTTGACTAAGCGGTTATAGCCGAAAAACGTTCCCCGCTCGGTGAGGATAATCTGCTCGTTGCCGCACTGGCGAATCTTTTCGACGACGTTTTTCATTTCATCAGGCGAGACGAACTGGCCTTTCTTGACGTTTACCGGCTTTCCCGTGTCGGCGCAGGCGACAAGCAAATCGGTCTGCCTGCACAAAAATGCCGGCACCTGCAGGCAATCGACGATACTCGCCGCGATTTCTGCCTGTTCAGGCAAGTGCACGTCCGTCATAACGGGTAATCCCGTCTTTTCCTTGACTGCCGCGAAAATATCGAGACACTTCTCAAGCCCCGGCCCGCGAAAACTTTCGACGCTGCTGCGGTTGGCTTTGTCGAAACTCGCCTTGAAAATGACGTCTGTCCCCGTGCGTTCCGCAATTTCCGCTAAGCGTTTGGCTATATCCAGGCAAGTTGTCTGTGCCTCAATAACACAAGGTCCCGCCATAACAAACATCGGGCCGTTTAAGCCGATTTCCACCGAACCAATTTTGAAATTTTTCGCTCGCATATCTGCCATTACATTATCAGCAATTTTACGTCCATTGTCAAAACCTTATCGTAACGCTCTGAGAATCTGCGCCCGTATGCCCATCGGTTTTGCGCCTTCGGGGACCATTAAGCGGATTGCGGCGGGGACGACCGTTATATTGACGGGAACGGCGGGACCGGGGTCGCCGTCGATTTCGGTTGCCAAATCGGGATTGTCGGAAGTAACGGTGATTTGTTTTCCCTGCTTGTAAATTACGTTCTGGCAGCGGGTGTGCTTTTTGAATACCGTTACTGCAGAATGTTTGACTAAATGTGTCCGGCTGGCGCATTTGTAAACACAGATATCTAAAAGCCCGTCGCTGAAATTAGCTTTTTCGAGGATGTTAAGGCCGACGGCGTACCTGGAGATGTTGCCGACAAAGACAAGCCCTCGCCCCTCAAAAATCTGCTCGCCGTCAACTTCTACTTTAACCTGGTCGAAACGGTATTGCCAGAACGTCCGCCACAGGGGCCAGAAATAATCGAAATAATTTATGTGCCCCTTGCGGCTCCGGCTTACGGCCTTTACGACCTCGCCGTCGAAGCCGAAGCCAGCTATCGAGGTAAACGACCTTCCGTTTGCGTTTCCCAAATCGAACGTGCGAATAAAACCCGCCTCGAAGACCCGCGTCAGTTTATCGAGCGATTTATCAAGCCCAAGCTCATTTGCCAGAAGATTTTCAGTTCCGCCTGGAACAATCAGCAGGGGCTTATTGCTGCCCGATAGTCCGTGCGCGACTTCCCGGACAGTTCCGTCGCCGCCGACGACAACCGCCATCGAGCACTTCGGGTCTGCCGCCGCTTTTGTCGCCAAATCGCAAACGTGTTTCAATGAATATGTGATATTCGAGAGAACCTCGAAACCTTTGCTTGTGAGGTATTGCTCAAACAGCCGCCCCGGCAGCTTCTCCCCGCTGCTCGAGCCGCTCTTGGGATTGATTATGTATGAAATGTAACCGTCTTCAGGTTTCATCGTTTCTTGTTATTTATTTTTACCCCTGTTTAATTTTCTTGACATTAATACCGCGTAGCCTTCCTTTATGTGCGGCAAATCCGACAATCCGAGTTTCTTCTGCACTGCGACGATTCTTTTTTCGCTGGGGCCTTCGATTTCCACGAATTTTCCAAGAAGCGGAAGCTCGTCCAGCGCAACCTCACATCTGCCTAACCGCCAGACGCAACGCTTCTTCTCAAACACGAGCGATTTTTTATAACCTATCTCGTCAAAAAGCATCTCTACTGAATCGGCATCAGAAATCCCGAATTGAATTTCCTTCCTCCGTTTGAACCGTCCCTTTTGCTTGGGTCCTTTAAAAGTCAGCTCAGCCCATTCCTTTCTGCCAATACGGTGTCTGCGAATCCGAAGTGCGATATCGGTTTTTCTCAACGTGGATTTGCTGTCGTCGAGGTAAATGTCATTTTGCACAAATTGCAGGACAAACTCTGCTCCGGCGCCTTTGAGCATACGCCTAATCTTTGTCAATGAATCAACTTTCAATTTTACTTCGATTTCGATGTGCATCAGGTATTCACAGAATATAAACCGGCTTAATTTACAGCCGGGCTTTTATTTCATCCAGCCGTTTTTTGGCGCCCCCCTGCTCGCCTTCGGACTCAAAAAACTTTGTCAGTTTTTCGCAAGCGTATTCGCTGCAATATGCACAATTCTCAAGGCCCTTCTCGCTCGCGCATTTTCTTATCTGGCACTTTTGGCAGTCAGAATACAATCTTCCGCTTTGCGCCTTGCACCCGTCGCAATCGGTAATGTCCTCTACCCGCTTTTCTTCGCCGAGGTATTTCTTAATGGCGACGACAATCTGCTCCCTCATTTGCCTTTGTTTTTTCGGGTCCGTCTCTCTTGACGCAAGATAAATCTGACACGTAACACAATTTAGTCCGCAATATGCAATCATTTCCCCGTCTCCTTTTGAGATTGCTTTGCTTTGCGACTGTTTATTGCAGCCCACAAGCCCGATACCTGTCAGCGCTATTCCTGCAGCCAAACCGGTACCTCGTATAAGAAAGCATCTTCTATCGCATTTGCCGTGCATTGCGATGGTTCCTTTCTAAACGACGATGTTGACCAGTCGGGATTTGATTACGATTACTTTTTTCGGCTGCTTGCCGGCAAGAATTGCAGCCACTTTTTCATTTGAAAGGGCTTTTTGTTTTATGCTCTCTTCGTCGGCCTGTGCCGAGACGACGATTTTGTCCTTGATTTTCCCGTTGACCTGAATCGCTAATTCGATTTCCGCCTCTTTAACAAGTTCCGGGTCGAATTTAGGCCACGGTTCGTAGGCCAGCGTTTTATCGTACCCCAATTTTTGCCAAAGCTCCTCCGCGATATGCGGAGCGAATGGGGACAAAACCAGTAAAAAAGTTTCGACGACGCTTTTCGGCACTACTGTCTGTTTTATTAAATGATTGACTAAAATCATCATCGCGCTTATGGCTGTATTAAAATTAAAGGTCTCGATATCCCCGCCGACCTTTTTAATTGTCTGATGCAATAGCCGTGTCGTCGCCTCGTCGGCTGCGGTGTCTTTTACATTAGCGTTGAGATTGCCTGTCTCCTCATCGACGACTACCCGCCATACCCGCTGCAAAAACCTGTACACGCCCTCGACTCCCTGCATACTCCATGGTTTTACCGCCTCCAGCGGCCCCATAAACATCTCATACAGCCGCATCGAATCAGCCCCGTAGTCGGCCACGACCTTGTCTGGATTTACAACGTTACCCCGGCTCTTGCTCATCTTCTGGCCGTCCTCGCCTAAAATCATCCCCTGATTGACTAATTTCTTAAACGGATCTTAAGTGCTGACATAGCCGAGGTCAAACAAAAACTTGTGCCAGAACCGCGAATACAGCAAATGCAATACCGCGTGCTCAGCCCCGCCTATGTAAAGGTCAACCGGCATCCAGTATTTTTCTTTTGCCGAATCGCACAAGCGGCTTGCGTTGTCCGGATCGATATAACGCAGGTAATACCAGCAGCTTCCCGCCCACTGCGGCATTGTGTTTGTTTCGCGTCTGGCAGGCCCATGGCATTTCGGACAGGGCGTTTTCAGCCATTCCGCTGCCTTCGACAGCGGCGGCTCACCCGTCTGTGGCGGCGTATAGTCCTTCACTTCAGGCAGCTTCGCCGGCAGCGCCGACTCCGGCAATGCCGCTATTCCGCATTTGTCGCAATGCACAAGCGGGAACGGCTCTCCCCAGTATCGCTGCCTGCTGAAAAGCCAGTCGCGTAATTTGTAATTGACCGCTCTTTTCCCAAGTCCCTTTTGCTCAAGCCAGTTTGTGATTCTCTCCTTGAAATCAGCCGTCTTAAGCCCTGTAAATTGCCCGCTGTTTATCGCCGTGCCGTCGCCGGTAAAACACAACTTGCCCTGTTTAACAAGTTCCTGCTGTTCCTTATCAGGCGGCTCAACCACCTGAATAATCGGCAAATCGAATTTCCTGGCGAATTCAAAATCCCTGTCGTCATGCGCGGGCACCGCCATTATCGCCCCTGTGCCGTAGCTTATAAGAACGTAATCGCTTATCCAAATCGGGATTTTGACGCCGTTGACAGGATTAATCGCGTATGCCCCCGTATGCACGCCCGTCTTTTCCTTCGCCAAATCAGTTCGGTCGAGGTCACTTTTTCTTGCCGCTTCCTCGCGGTATTGTCTAACCGCTTTTTTCTTGTCCTCAGTCGTGATTAAGTCAACAAGCGGATGCTCCGGCGCAAGCACCATATAAGTCGCGCCGAAAAGCGTATCAGGCCGGGTGGTAAATACACGAATCACATCATCCAGGCCAGCCACGTTGAAATCGACTTCTGCCCCGATACTTTTCCCAATCCAGTCGTTCTGCAATTTCTTGATTGACTCTGGCCAGTCAACCTCTGCAAGGTCATCCAGTAATCGTTCAGCGTATTTCGTGATTCGCAAAAGCCACTGCCTCATTGGCTTTCTGATAACCGGATGTCCCCCTCGCTCGCTGACGCCACCCACAACCTCCTCATTAGCAAGCACCGTCCCCAGAGCCGGGCACCAGTTTACAGGCATTTCCGCTTCGTAAGCCAGGCGATGGTCGTCGATATATTGCTGCTTCTCGTTTTCGCTAAGCCCTTCCGGTATCGGCAATTCTTCAATCGGCCTTGCCCTCTGGCTCGCGTCATCAAACCAGCTATTGAACATCTTCAAAAATATCCACTGCGTCCACTTGTAATAATTCGGGTCGGTGGTATTGACCTCTCGGTCCCAGTCGTAGCTGAAACCCAGCGACTTGATTTGCCGTTTCATCCCCGCAATATTTTTTTTCGTCGTTTCAGCCGGGTGCGTCCCCGTCTGTATCGCGTATTGTTCAGCAGGCAGCCCGAACGCGTCCCATCCCATCGGGTGCAAAACATTAAAACCCCTCATCCTCTTGTATCGCGCTACAATATCACTGGCCGTATATCCCTCCGGATGCCCCACGTGCAGCCCCTGAGCGCTGGGGTAAGGAAACATATCCAGCACATAATACTTCGGCTTAGCTCCGCCATCAGTGGCTTTGAAGGTTCTGTTTGTCTCCCAATACTTCTGCCACTTCTTCTCAATCGTGTTAAATTCGTATCCGCCTTTTTTCTCGTCCATCTGATGTTACCTTCTATAGTGCGGGCAGGTATTATCGCTGCATCCGAAACACTTTTTCGATTGCCCTTCCTTTACCCTCGGCGAAAACACCGATAATTGCTTCGTCAAATTGTCGCTTCCGCAATGGGCGCATTTCCTGACGCCTGAATCACCTTTCGATTCCAGCAATTCGGTTATCCTGCCGCACTTGCCGCATTTATATTCGTAAATAGGCACTATCGATTCCTTAATTTCGTTCCCAAAAGGACTTATGTTATGATTATACAGGTCAAATATCAATACCAATCCGGCCCAGTGATTGTTTAACGCCCTCTTGGTCGATTATATAACAAGAACAAAAAAACTATTGCAGAAAGGATGATGAATCGATTATGAAGTGGATGACGCCGATTTTTATGCTGATTGGCTCAAATCTGTTTATGACTTACGCCTGGTATGGCCATTTGAAGGACTTGAAGGGCAAGGCCCTGTTCATCACCATCGTGGCAAGCTGGACGGTCGCCTTTTTCGAATACTGCCTGCAAGTTCCCGCTAACCGCATCGGCTTCCAGTTTTTCTCGCTTGCCCAGCTTAAGGTCATCCAGGAAATAATAACGATGAGCGTTTTCGCCGGATTTTGCGTTCTGTATATGAAAACACCCCTGAAAATGGATTATCTCTGGGCGGGCCTTTGCCTGCTCGGCGCCGCCTATTTTATGTTCCGCGGCTGTTCTCTGCCGGGTTAATAATGAAAAATGGAAAAGTCAAAATCTCGACGATTGTGATACTGGCGGCAGTGCTTATGGTGGCCGGTTACATCGGCAGGGGTTTCCTGCTTCGGGAAATGACCATTCATAAACTGTTCAGCGAAAATAAGCAGTTGAAGGATGCGATAACAAACCTGACCACTGAAGACCAAATCGGCTACGCTAAGGTAATCTCGCAGGAAACTAAAGATGGTAAGCTATGGACTACACTGCGCTTCGTCGAGACAGCCAGAAACGATAAACTCAAGAAAATCGTCGAAAAGGACTACACAATCGAAGGCGACATAGTTCATTTCGACGCCCTAATCGTTAAGTTCAGCGACAAAATGGTTATGGATGGCCGTGAAAGAGCAATGTATTTGTGGCGACGGGTGTATGGCGAGGGTATGGCCCCGCAGGCCGGCTTCCCAATTGAAAGCGCCGGAAACGAGCCGGCAAGATACGCCGATTTATTAAGCCGTTTGCCCCTGAAGCAGCGGGAACTGTTCTGGTCCGGTATCTGGGACCTCGCTAACGACGTAGATAAGCTCAAGGAATATGGCATTACAGCCGTTTACGGCAACGCTGTGTATTCACGTCTCAAGCCGGGCCTTATATATGTCTTCAAAATCAGCCCCACCGGCCAGCTTTATCCCGAAATCGTCCCTGATATGTAACTTGACACTTATGCCCGGCCCTGTCATAATTCCATAACCAAATGAGAAATCCGCATAAACAATTAACCGTTGCCTTATTAATGCTCGTTTGCCTTTTCACCGGCTGCTCTCAACCGGCAAAACGCCAGGGAGCTACCGGTTTTCCCGTCCGCGTCGGCACGCAGGATATTAATGGTCTGCCTGTCGAGCTGCAGATGAATAAACCTTTGTCTGT
This sequence comes from uncultured Pirellulales bacterium, assembly GCA_964387385.1. Classification (GTDB taxonomy): domain Bacteria; phylum Planctomycetota; class Phycisphaerae; order Sedimentisphaerales; family Anaerobacaceae; genus Fen-1362. The sequence continues at coordinate 3,080 of CAYLXJ010000047.1, read as the reverse complement.
GGAAGCGAGCTTGAAGGTTGACGAAAAAATACCGGTTGAGCTTGTCGTTGAGGAAAAAAAGCCGCTGCCGGTAGAGGCAAAGATTCAGGCCGACCGTACTCTGCCGGTTAAGGCAAACATTCAGGCCGACGAAACCCTGCCGGTTAAGGCAGAGATTAAGGCCGAGCAGACCCTGCCGGTTGCGGCCAGGATTAAATCTGACGAAACTCTGCCGGTTAAGCTTGTACCCGACAGGGCTATATGGGTGATGATTGTTATTGCCTGCCTTATGACCTTTTTTACCATGATAGCCGCAATCGCCTCCTGTCGGGCTGCGATAAACGCAAGACGAGCCGCCGAAAAACAAGGATAATGACCTTCAGTTGGTTGCCCCGGGATTATGCGAGACCTTGATTTCGATATAGCGGTTATCGGTGGAGGAATCATCGGTCTTGCGACAGCATATAAAATCGCATTGAGCCGACCGGGGGTTCGTTTAGCCGTTCTGGAAAAAGAGCCGACACTTGCCAGCCACCAGACCGGCCACAATTCAGGCGTCATACATTCAGGCCTGTATTACAAGCCCGGCTCAGCAAAAGCCAGAACTTGTACTGATGGGCGTAAACAGCTTGTGGCTTTTGCCAAACAATACGGAATATCTTACGAAATCTGCGGCAAAGTCATCGTCGCAACGCATCCGAAAGAGCTGCCAGGCCTCGAACGAATCTACGATAATGGCGTCCAAAACGGTATTGAAGGCATACAAAAAATTACTCCCGACCAAATCAAACAAATCGAGCCGTATTGTGCCGGAATCGCCGGCTTAAACGTTCCCTCCACGGGAATAATCGATTTTGTGTCTGTAGCGAATAAGTTGGCAGAACTCATACAAAAGCGAAATCCTGAAAATCAAATACTCACCTCGACCAAAGTTATCGCTTTCAATAAACAAACCGATTGCACAGCCGTTTCAACGAATCACGGAACCGTATCAACCCGCTTTGTAATCAATTGTGCTGGCCTCCACAGCGACAGAATTGCTCATCTTGATGGTGTCGATATAAAAATGCGAATCGTCCCATTTCGCGGCGATTACTATGACTTAAACAAAGAGGCGCAAGGCAGGATAAAAAACCTTATTTACCCCGTTCCTGACCCGCAGTTCCCGTTTTTGGGTATTCATTTTACGCGAATGATTAAAGGCGGCGTCGAGTGCGGCCCAAACGCCGTATTCTCGTTCAAACGAGAGGGCTACGGCAAACTTGATTTCAGATTCAAAGACGCCTGGCAATCTCTCACTTACCCCGGCACGTTGAAACTATTTCTCAAAAACTGGCGATATGGACTCGGCGAATACGCCAGGGCGTTCTCGAAAACGTTATTTGTAAAGCAATTACAACGACTCGTTCCCTCAATCCGGAAAACCGACCTTACGCCCGGCAACTCAGGCGTCCGCGCACAGGCCGTCGGTGCCGATGGCAAACCGATTGATGATTTTGTAATAGAATCCCACGGCAACGCCATACACGTTTTGAATGCTCCATCACCCGCCGCTACCGCCTCCCTCGCCATCGCCGACCATATTGACAATCTCGCTGCCGAACGGTTTAAGCTCTAAAGCAATCAGGTTATTCCCAGCCCAGTGCGGCCTTGATTTCGCCTCGCTTTTTGTAAACCGCATATCTTCCCGCCGCGATCAGCAGGTTCTGCTGGCATTCGGGGATGCGGTATTCGAGGCCTTTCTTGCCCCAGAATACGGGCGACGACATCGAAATACTGCGGATAAGATAAAACGGCGTTGCCATCGGGCAGTTTTTCGGCTTGTTTTTGCAGAGGTCTTTTTTGTCCTTGTCGCTTAGGCCGAACGGCATTAGGTCATTAAAATCGGCATCGACAAGGTCGTCAAAATTAAAGTATATGGGACGGATGTCCCTTGGCTCGCAGAAATAGTTGATAACTTCACGGTATCTTGCCCGCCATGAATCCAGCCCGATTTCCATAAGACGTGCCGCCGCGTATGCTTCTTCGGGCGGTTTCCTGACTTTTTCGAAAGGCGTAAGGTCGCCCTGGTACGAATCTATAACAAGCAGGATTTTGCGGGGCGCGTTTTTGTTTGTTTTATCCAGAAGCAGGCGTATCGACGTGACGATGCCGAGGTTATCTGCGACCCCGCCGTCTAACAGATAAAAATACGGATTGTTCGGGTCCATCTCGCTGGTAAAACGAAGAGGCGGCATTGCCAGCGGAAAATTTGCACTCGATGTCACGCCCACCGAAACCGGCGCATTGAAAGCGAAGTCATTGAAATCCCCGCAACTTTCCCCCGGTTTGCTGCATCTTTTTTCCTTCAAGCGGTGGTAATAGCCGGTAAGCTGATAAAAAGACAAGTGATCCGGCGAAAAAGGAAAGATGACCGCGTTTTGATACACCGCCGCGTTGGTAAACCAGTATGGTAGCGTCACTTCCCCATTGGGGTCATCTGCAGAAATAAAGATATCGCCGAGAACGACATTCGCATTCTGTTCGGCGTTTGGGTCCAAAAGCGTCTCGAGCTTCTTTTTACGCCAACGGTACCCCAGTGTATCGTTGTCGATTGCCTGCTGAAATCGCAGGTTTCTTTTATTGAAGCCCAGATAGTTCCACGGCAAAAGCGTTTGGAAAAAATCGTCTATGAATTCGTGATACACACCCTGAAGATGCCGCCTGACACAAGGGTCGATTTGCTGTTCTGCCGGCGGCCTCTCTTTGCAGGGGCATTTCACGCCTGTCGGGGTTATTGCATCGGCAAACGAGTAACCTTCCGCCGAGCCGTGAAATCGCCCGTAATCCCGCAATGTTGAGATATATGCCCCGACTGCAAATCCGCCGCCGGAAACGCTTGAGAAATAATCAATTTCTGTCAGCACGTTAGCTGTGCCTTGCGAATTTTGTATTTCCTCCAGACCGGTTAAAGCACCCGCTGCGAAATTCGCCGCACGGTAACCTCCTCCCGAAGCGGCAACGACCAGAACAATGTTTGCGTCCTGCCCGGCTCGCTGCTGAACCCGCTTATAGAAACTCAGGTCAACCGAACATTCCTCAAACGGCTTTACCGCACTATG
>CAYLXJ010000046.1:0-11247 GCA_964387385.1 uncultured Pirellulales bacterium | reverse complement strand
AGGATAGTATCACTCGGGGACAACTTTCTTTGTGTGGGCTGATGATGCGGTCTTGAGGCGTTTGGGCCGAAGGCGACTATGGTATCGAAACTATTGCGTCCGCCCAATTTGCGGATTTCGAAATCCAGGATTCCAGCGAGGGTGTTTTCGGTTATTCCTTTTCGTATTTTTTTCTTAGCGGCAGCGAGCGCCTTGAGGGCGATTTTAGCGGCCTGTCGAACGGCGGCGATTTCATAATCGTCTTTGGCCCTTCGGGCCGACTCGACGATTAGAGCGGCTGTTTTAAGCCGGGCCTGCATAAGCTCACTGAGCGACTCAAAATCGGACACCGGTATTGATTTCTCAACGGCAATTTTCATTTTACTCCGCTGCTGTTTGAGCAGACGTGCGATGGTCTGGGCGATAGGGCCGGTGCGCACAACTATTCTGCAGAAGGGACAATCCTGACGGGCCTGCTCGGCGTATCTGCTGTCGGTAATGAGGAATACGGCTTTGGGGAAAACAATCGCCCAGCTGTCGTTGCCCGTAAAGCCGGTTATATAAGTAACATTGGCGGGCTTTGTGACTATGAGGCAATCGGCCTTGTTTTCGGAAAGGGCCTGACGCACGACTTTGAGGCGAGATTTCAATATATTTTTAGTCATACGAATGCACTGAATTAACATTAAAGGCGGGAAAAATAAAGTTTTTTTTGGAAGGTTGATTTGGCGGTCAGGATTTTATTTTCTATATTTTGGGTAATAAGAATGGTCCGGCTGGGGGAAAGCCGGTTAATTATAGAACGCATCAGGCGCCTGAAATAAACGTTCAGTACATGAAGCAGGACGACCATCGCTATGCCGCGAGGCGGGCGAGGGCTGCCCTGTTTTTTTATATTTGCCCGCCATCAAAAAAGCCCTTACAATGCCTGCTTTGAACATTTTAATTTAATGGTTATATAAGGTTAGCAGGCAGCAAGATGTTACTACCAATTCGGACAAGTATAAGGCCGACGAGAACGCCATACGCCAATTACGTGCTGATAGCGTTAAACACGGTCATATTTATCCTGACGTACTGGAGCCGAACAGACCCGTTCACAGGAGCGGAAGAGGTTCTGCGTCCGTGGGCGCAGCATTTGATGCTGACGCCGGTCAGCCCGCATCTCTGGCAGTTTATAACATACGCGTTTCTGCACGGCAGCTTACTGCACATATTCGGCAATATGTTTTTCTTATACATTTTCGGCAACAACGTTAACGACAAGTTAGGCAATTTTGGGTACGTGTGCTTTTATCTGTCGGGCGGGATTTTAAGCGCGGTCGGGCATATGTTTTTAAACAGCAACGCCGTCCTGGGGGCAAGCGGGGCGGTGGCGGCAGTAACGGGGGCGTACTTAGTGTTTTTCCCTCAAACGCTGATAACAATCATTTACTGGTTCTACATCATAGGCACGATGGATATCCCAGCCCTTTATTTTATCGCGTTCAAGCTGATAATTTTAGACAATGTCATCCTGCGCTTTACGCCATACGTCGCATACGACGCGCATCTGGCGGGTTACGCCTTCGGCATTATTGCGTCGATACTTCTTCTGGCGACAAGATTGACGAGCAGCTCTCATTTCGATTTGTGGGCGATGATAAAACAGTGGAACCGCAGGCGCAAATACCGCGATACTATTGCGGGCGGCTATAATCCGTTTACCGGCGCCGGTTCGAAGCGGATAAACGTAAGGGAGGCATCGAAACAGCAGGAGAATCCTCAAATCAAACGGCTGAGGGAGGAAATAGCGAACTACGTTTATCAGCACAACCTGCCCGCGGCGGCAGAACTGTATCTTGAGCTTATATCGCTTGACAGTTCGCAGGTTATTCCGCGTCAGCACCTTTTAGACATCGCCAATCAGCTTGCCAGCGACGGCAGGCATGAGCAGGCGGCGGCTGCATACGAGAAATTTCTCGCCAGTTACGGTAATTATGAATATATCGAGCAGGTTGAATTAATGCTGGGGCTGATTTACTCGCGTTATCTGAATAAGCCGGACCTTGCCTTGAAGCACCTGAGTGTGGCTGAAAAGAAACTCACCGACACAAATCAGCTCAAGATGTGCCGAGACGAAATTAGCAAGCTGCAAGGCCGCTGAATTATATTATTTTGCAGCGATATGAAACCAGTAACCGAGTCCAGCGGTCCACGCCCAGACAGCGGCTACGGCGAACAGGATTATTGAGGAAACGATTCGCAATTCCTTCTGTTCGGACTGCCAGACGACGATGGGCGAAAAGACGCCGGCAGAGCCGCTTAAAATAAAACCGATACCAGATAAAAGCGGGTTAGCTGTCAGGCGAAGCTCGATTATCCTGATACCGAGAAGTATCGCCGCTGCGCCTGCGAAAAAGGCGTATATTGTCAGCGGCATCAGTTCCCAGCCGCGGGCAAGTGCCCAGGCGGTCCCGAGGAACAGGACTCCCAGCAAAACCGACATCTCGCCGAAAGTCATACTATAGGGCTTGGGCAAAGGCCAGGTGAATGTCATTGCAAATCCGCATACGGTCGCAACAAGGCCGACGATTCCGAAGGCCGGCGCCCAACTGATTCTGTCTTCGGCATCAAGGCCCCGCCAGACAAAACAGCCGAGCAGAAAGAACCCCCCTACCATATTTAGCAGCATCAGAGTAACATAATCGATAAAATTCATAGCGTCTCCCTTCAAATAAGGCACAAGTGCACAAGATTAGCCGAAGTCGTAATGCTTTTTGACTGCTTTTTTGACTTTCCAAGTGCATTCGAGGTCAACGGGAAAAATAACGAGGTCGCCGGGGCCGAAACTGACGGAATTTAATCCGTCGGTAACGGTAACGTCGCCTTCAAGAATAAGGCAGGTTTCCTTTTCGGTGTAGGCCCAGTCGAATTCACTGGGTTCGCAGGTCCAAATCGGCCAAGTTTTACAGTTTTTTTCCTCGTCTTCTGTGGGCTTTCTGACTACCACATCTTTTATAGTCGGCATATTCAACCCCTTCAATTTTCGCTTAAATCATATGTGATTATATCGCGACTGCGTTTATCTGCAATCCCGCATTTTTGTCTTTTAACTTGTGCATATTTGCTTTACATTATTCGCTTTCCTGCCTCCAAGGCACAAAGGATTTTTATTTTATTAAAACTTAGTGCCTTAGTGTCTTGGTGGCGAACAGTAAGATTATGAAAAAAGAACAATTAGACAAATTAAAGGCGTGGTTTGACGGTTTTGTGGCCGGATTCTATGGCAGCGATGAGTATGTCAACGCCAATATCAAGCTGAAGGAAGAACACAGCAAAAGGGTCTGCGGAGAGTCGATTTATTTGGCCGGCGAGCTGGGGCTTGGGGAAAATGAGCGTCTGCTGGCAGAGACAATAGGGCTGCTGCACGACGTCGGGCGGTTTCCGCAGTTCGTGAAATATAAGACGTATCACGACCCGAGGAGCGTCAATCACTGCCAATTAGCAGTAAACGTTATTAAAGAGCACAAGATTTTGGACGATTTTGAGCCGGCGGAAAAAGAAATCATACTTAAGGCGATTGAATTACACGGCGTAAAGGAGCTTCCTAATAACCTTGACGACAGGACGCTGTTATTTTGTCGGCTGATAAGAGATGCAGACAAACTCGATATATACCGCGTCGTTATACGGGGCTATACGCAGCAAAAGGAGGACCCTGAGAATTTCAAGTTCGAGATAGAGCTGCCGGATGAGCCGGAGTGCACGCCGGACATCATAGAGTCGATTCTAAAAGGTGAGAATATCGACTACGCGAAACTGCGCACGTGGAACGATATGAAGCTGATTAATTTAGCGTGGGTTTATGATGTCAATCTTATCGCTACGCTCAAACGAATAAAGAAGAACAGATATCTTGAATCAATCATTGAATTTTTGCCCGATACGCCGGAAATTAGACAAGTCCGCGAGAAGGTTCTTTCGTATGTCGAATCCCGCATCAATCAATCGTCTTGACTTATAATATTGCCATCTCTATTATACCCGACAGAATCAAATGAAAGGAACCATTATGGAAGCAGTATTGCAGACGAAGATAGGGGCGGCTGAGCCGAAGAGGGGGAAAGTGCGGGATATTTACGACCTTGGGGACAAGCTATTAATTGTTGCAACTGATCGCATAAGCGCGTTTGACGTGGTTATGGCAAATCCGATACCGTATAAGGGGCATGTTTTGACGCAGATATCGCTATTCTGGTTCGAGTTTCTGTCATCGATAGTTAGTCATCATCTTATCACGACAGACGTGGATAAATTCCCCTCGCCATTCAATAAATACGGCGAGCAGCTTGCCGGCCGGAGTATGCTTGTTAAAAAATCGAAGGTAATGTCGATTGAATGCGTGATACGGGGGTATCTGGCGGGGTCAGGGTGGAAGGAATATAAACAGTGCGGCGTCGTCTGCGGAGTGCAATTGCCGGCGGGGCTTCGCCAGTGCGATAAGCTGCCTGAGCCGATTTTCACGCCCGCCACCAAGGAAGAATTCGGCAAACACGATGAAAACATCAGCTTCAGTCGCTGTGTAGAGATTATCGGCGATAAAAACGCCAGATACCTGCGAGACAAAAGCACCGAGATTTTCAAACAGGCATCAAAATACGCCGAATCAAAGGGCATAATTCTCGCGGACACGAAATTCGAGTGGGGCGAGATTAATGATAAAATAATCCTTATCGATGAGGTTTTGACGCCCGATTCGTCGCGGTTCTGGCCCGCGGATAAGTATCAGCCGGGGCGAGACCAGGAGTCGTTCGACAAGCAATTTGTGCGGAACTATCTTGAGAGCATCAATTTCGACAAATCCGGCCCGGGCGTGAAACTGCCTGACGAGGTCGTCAAAAAAACGAGCGAAAAATATATAGAGTGCTACGAACGGCTGACGGGTAAACGATTCATATAAGATATAAGCGTCGCCGTGCCCTTCGACTGTTCTCAGGACAGGCCGGCAACGGCTAAACAATTATGATTGAACAAATCCGTAATCACAAATATTTGACGGTCTGTATCCTGCTGGGCGTAGTGACCTTCGCGGTATATCTGCCCGTGTGGAACAATGAGTTTGTCGCTTATGACGACGACGTTTATATCACCAAAAATCCGAACGTTAAATCGGGACTTAGCTGGGAGGGAGTTAAATGGGCGTTTACGAGCGGCTACGCGAGCAACTGGCATCCGCTGACGTGGCTGTCGCACCAGCTTGACTGGCAGCTGTTCGGCTCGAACCCCACGGGCCATCATATCGTCAACATTCTGCTTCACATCGCGAACACGATTCTGGTATTTGGCCTGCTGAACCGGACAACGGGGAGATTCTGGCAAAGCGCGTTTGTTGCGGGGCTTTTCGCGCTGCATCCTCTGCGCGTTGAGTCGGTCGCCTGGGCGGCTGAGCGGAAAGACGTGCTCAGCACGTTATTTTGGCTATTAACGATGATTGCGTATGTTCACTACGCAACGGCGTCGCAGTCCCGGCGACGGCTAAACTGGTATTTGGCGGTGGTTGTGCTTTTCTCAATGGGGCTTATGGCCAAGCCGATGCTCGTTACGCTGCCGTTTGTGCTGCTTTTACTCGACTATTGGCCATTAGGCCGATGGCGGAGTAACCCCCAGGTTAAACCTGGGGGCTTACCGATTGTTCCAACGCAACGATTGCTGCTTGAAAAAGTCCCCCTGCTTTTGCTTGCGGCGGCATCGAGCGCAGTTACATATTTTGTCCAGCAAAAGGCGGGGGCGATGACGCCACTGCCCTTTAAGGAGCGAGCTGCAAACGCGATATGCTCGTATCTGGCTTATATAGGCAAAATGTTCTGGCCTGCACGGCTTGCGGTGCTGTATCCACATCCACTCAATATGCTTCCGGTCGCAAGGGCGATAACTTACGGGCTGATACTTGCCGCAATAACGATTTTTATTATCCATTATAACCGGCGGCATAAGTATCTGCTCTTCGGCTGGCTGTGGTATTTAGGCACGCTCGTGCCTGTAATAGGTTTTGTGCAGGTGGGGGCGCAGGCAATGGCGGACAGGTACACATATATACCGCTAATCGGCATTTTTATAATTATTGCCTTCGGCATCGGGGAACTAACCAAAAACGTCCCGCAAAAGAAAACCGTTTTGACGGCGGCAGCAACGGGCGTATTACTCGGCTGCGCGGGGGTAACACTGCATCAGTTAAAATACTGGCGCAACAGCTATGAGCTTTTCGACAGGGCTTTGACCATCATTGAGAAAAACGCCGTTATGCAGAACAACTACGCCAATATACTCGGCGAACTCGGCCGGCCTGAAGAAGCCGAAAAACATCTTTCCGAGGCCTTAAAATATATTCCCAATTCGCCCATTATTCACAACAACTACGCCAACGCCCTTATGAGGGATTTGGGCAGATTGAACGAGGCCATCGAGCATTATAAGTTTGCGCTGGAGCTGGACCCGAACTTCACAACAGCAAGGTACAACCTTGGTGTGGCATATGCGTCGGCGGGAAGATACGACGAGGCAATCGAGCAGTATAAATTATATCTCGGCCCCGACGTCAATTTAATCGACGTTCAGCAGGGGCTTGCGACGATGCTGGCTCGCGAGGGCAAGGTATCGGACGCGGTGGGCCAGTTCCAGAAGGCGTTAGCCGCCAAGCCCGATTCGGTTGAGGTCTTAGGCAATCTCGGTTACGCTCTTGCGCAGAGCGGTGAGCCGCAAAAAGCAATAGAGTATTACAAGAATGCTCTTCAGATTGACCCTGACCATACGATAACTCACGGGCGTCTGGCGCTTGCGCTCGCTGCGGTCGGCAGAATAGACGAGGCAATCGAGCAATGCCGTATTGTTTTGAAGGCCCGTCCCGACGACGCGGAAATGTTCACCAATCTGGGAATACTCCTGCAGACAAAAGGCGACATTGCGGGGGCAGTTGACGCCTATAAAAAAGCCGTCGCAGCCGACCCAAATTTCACCAAGGCCCGTGAAAACCTCAATATCCTGATGCAAAATCAGCCCCGCAATTAAAAATTTGCCGCCAGCGGTAAATTTTCTACAATCTTTTACACATTTCTCAATTGCGCCGGTTATTATTATGTGGAAACGAAGTTTCCGGCGGCTCGGTTAAAAGGGCTTTTATATGAGATATTCAAAGCGATTGGAGCTCTTTGAAAAATTAAGGGGCGAGTTTTCCGGTTATCTGACGAGCATCCTGTGGAAACTTACCGGTGACGCGGACATTTTCGCCGAGGCATTTCAATATGCGTTATTGGGTATCTGGATGAGCGTCGAAAAGCTAACCGGGCCGCAGGCGGGGGCGTATATTTACCGGATAGCGCTATCGGCCAACTCGAAGGCGTGGCGAACAAGAATAGGCAAGGACGGCCAAATCCCGAAATCAGCCGCATTTATAAATCCCGCGGCCGGCGGCCCCATCGATGAGGACACGTTCAAGCTGGTAAGAAGAGAAATAGCCAGGTTGCCGGAAAAGCAGTCGCAGGCGATTGTTATGAGATACATCGACCAGAACGATTACGGGGCAATCGCCGGGAAACTGAACTGCAGCGAAGAAACCGCCCGCTCGCACGTGTCAAAGGCAATCGCGGCATTAAGGGAAAATTTAGCCAATCTGAATATGACGGAGTGCTGAAAATGAAAGAGGAAAAACTTAAACAAATCCTGAATGAAATCGGCCGGACCGACGTCCCTGAGAATATCGCTTCCATTGCCGAGCTGGCATCGCAGAGGTTCGACGCTGTTCTCAACATTAACAGGCCGCAGCGCCGGTTCCTGACGCCCGTTCGGCTCTTGGCGGCAGCGGCGGTCATAATTCTGGCTTTTGCCGCGGGAAGATGGTCAAAACCGGTTTCAATCCCGCAAGTCGCCGCGTATAAATCGACTTATTCTATTAATACGGCCATTAACAAAAAACCCGAAGGTTTCTGGCATCAAAAGGCCCTTGCCGCGATGCAGCCGAGACCCTATGCACGAACGAGTTTCGACAAAGCCAATCCGCTTAATAGCTATAAACAATATCTTAAGGAGAAATACAATGACTAAGAAAAATCTCATTACCCTTTCGCTGGTCCTGTTTTACGGCGCCGTTGTGTTAGTCATCGGCTGCATACCTGAAACCACGCTTCAATGGTCCGCCGACGGCTCAAAAGGCATTTACAGCAAGAAAGGGGCATTATTTCTCGTCGATGGCCCCACCGGCTCACTGACTCAAATCGCCTCCAGAGAAACCACAACCGACTGGCCGGCCGTCTCGCCTGATGGCGCTTTGTTCGCTTACGGTCAAATCGTCAAAGTAGATGACTTTAACCGCGCCTTGAATCTTCTGCCCGCCCTTCAGATTAAGACAATAAAGGCAGACGCCGAAATACTCAAAAATAAAATCCTTGCCGAAGGCGTAAAAAACGAAACCCTGCCTTCCCTCGGCGAATCATTCAATGAGCAGCACACAAACTGGGTCAACAGATTGCTGATTGAAACCGCCGACAAAGAACTTTCCGGTAAAATCAAATCCTCAACTGTCAGTAAAATCAGGAATCAAGAGCTTATTTACTACCAGCTTGTCCTCGCTCCGACCGCCGACCCAAACGACAAAAAAATCCTGGCAACAAGCAATCAGCAGCTCTGGCGTGTTCGCTTCTCGCCGGATTCGAAAGTTATCGCGTATGTGATAAACCCGGCCAGGGCCAAGACATTCGAGGCGGGCTTTGACTTATACGTCGCTTCGTGTGACAAGAAAACGCCTCCGGCTTTTGCGGCATCAGCTGTTGCCATCGGCTTCGACTTCCGACAGGATAGCTGTGCAATAGCATATCTCAAACCCGAAGATGAAAACTTCAAGGAGCAGAAACTTCTCCTCGGCTCGCTGGTCGAGAAAACTATTGTTGACCCAAACGGAAAATTTCTTGCCGCCCCTGACGAAAACACCAAAAGCTATATCTGCACAGGCCCAACAAAAGAATTTGCCGGCGTTCTGTACTATTCCTGGATGTCCGTCTTATACGCCCGCGACAACCGTATTTTCTTTTCATCCGCAAAAATAACGCTTCCTTCCAGCAAGCTCGACTCGGAAGAAGGTTCCGTTTTCTGCTGCGATACCCTTACAGGAGCGGTAAGCGATATACTTCCACGGCTGGCCCTCGACTTTTCGCAGGGCAATACTCACCTATTTGCTCTGTCGCAGGATTCGAGAAAGATGCTTTTGCCGGGAAAGAACAACATACTCGGAATCTATCGCTTAGGTCCCGATATTGAGTCATCAAAAGTCCTCGTCGATGTAAACGAAAACTTTGGAGATGACGCCCCGCCGAAACTTTACAGCCAGTGGAAAGGCCCTGACCAGATTTCCTGCCTCGTTTCGGAAAAATCTCGTTACCTTACCGCCGACCCGAACGCCCCAGCCCGCCGAAAAGAAATTATAATCCTCGACGACAAGGGCAATCTCGTTCAGGTTTTAAGCAAATCCTGGCCCGATGAGCTGCTTGAATTTTAATTGATATTTCACTCGAACACACAAAGGCCGGACGAAAAAATCGCTCGGCCTTTTTATTTTCTGACTTGTGCACTTGCGGTTTTTAGAGTTTCCACGCTTTTGCGAAGGCCCTGAAGCTGCGGTCGTAGGACTTCTCAACATCGGGCGGGAAACAGCAGCCGGGAAGCTGCCTGGTGGACAAATGATAACTGATACATTCGCAGCACATCCCTTTTTTGTCACAGCCGGGATACGTGCATCCGCAATTTTTCAAATTTTCCTTCTTTCGACAATCCATCACATCATCTCCTGTCGGCTATACTATTCCACTGACATTTCAAATATACTCACACTATACCCCAGCACAGTCAATTTATTAGAAAAGCCCTCGACCATTTTCTCCTCAATCACAACCTGCGGGGCTTTGTCCGGCTCGTTATATACAAGCGGGTCTGTGCCTGTTATAAACCACTGCTTAGCATTATCCGCTATCTTAGCGCCTTTGAGGTCAATCGCAAGCGTGCGCTGCGATGGTGCGGGATTGACGACGCCTATGGTCAATGTCTTTTTATCGCTTGTCCAGGCGGCTGAAACGTCCATTGGCGCAAAACTTCCTTTTACAGAAACAGGAATCTCGCCGAAATGCTGCCTGTAAAGTTTCAGCGCGACCCCTGTCGTATCTAATACCGAGGCCGTGCGTGAGGTCTTGATTGCGCCGATGACATTGACCGTCTGGGCGTAATTGGCCATAAAATACAGGTCGCTGTTCCTGAAATACTCATGCAGGCCCGCCGCCACGCCTAAGGCGTCATTCAAATGATACTGAACACCTAATTCGCCGTATATATAGTTGCCATACCAGTAGTTCCACTCGTCCATCGCGATTCGTATGTCTTTGTCTGCGATTTCGTTTATGTCCCTGCGGTATTTTCTGTGCTCATTTGCTACGCGCCTGATATCGTTAGCCAGTAACCTGCTGTGCTTTACAACATCCTTGTCCTCCTTGACGTAAATGTGCTCGCTGATAAGGTTCATATAGTCCGAGCATACTTCAAGCATTGTCCTGGACCAGTTGCCGACGCTGCCGACGCCGACTAATTTAGCGTTCGGGTCAATCTTCCAAATCGCCTCAGCCATTCCGTTATGTTTCCTGACGTATTGGGCCAGCGGCATATGGCCAATTTGCCAGTCGCCATACATTTCATTTCCCACCGCCCACCATTTCACTCCATACGGCTCAGAATGGCCGTTTTGCGCGCGCAATTTTCCCATCGGCGTATCAATCGAGCCGTTACAATACTCGACCTCCGCTGCCGCCTCTTCAACAGTGCCTCGGCCCGTATTAAGCGCGATATAAGGTTCAGCACTGATGAGTTCCATCAATTCCATAAACTCGTGAATCCCGACATCATTGTGCTCGATACCCTTCCACGCCGGATTTTTACGAGGCGGCCTTTTGTCCCGCTCGCCAATGCCATCTCGCCAGTTGTATCCGCTTACAAAATTGCCGCCCGGCCAGCGATATATCGGCGAATTAAGCTCCTTCAGCAATGCCACAACGTCGCTTCGCCAGCCCCTGATATTGTCGGCGGGCATAAGCGAAAGCGTCCCTATCCTGAATTTCCCTTTTCCTTTAGCGACGATTTCAATCCGTACGTTGTCGCTCGATACCCCTGCTGTAAATTCAAACGGGAACGTCTTAAAATCACCTTCTATCTCGCAGCTTTTCTCGGTGATTAGCTCGTTGTTATCTGCCACCACCC
>CAYLXJ010000045.1:10495-11247 GCA_964387385.1 uncultured Pirellulales bacterium | reverse complement strand
CGAGTTTTGTGCAGACGTCCTGCACCTGCCTCATACAATCATCGAAATCGCCTTTTATCTGTATCGTCTGCGCCCCGTAATCCATCGCCTGCGACAGCTTCCCGAACGCGATTCTGCCCGACCCGATGAAAACCGTGCATTTCATCCCGCAGCTATGCGCGTAAAGCGCAACCGACGCGGAGGTATTCCCCGTCGATGCGCACGCGCTCGTTTTTGCCCCCACCATTTTCGCGTGACTGAACGCCGCCGTCATCCCGTTGTCCTTGAATGACCCCGACGGATTCAGCCCCTCATACTGCAAAAACAACCTCCCCGGCATCAATCCCGCGTATTTCCCCACCTCGTCATTCGGCTGCAAAATCGTCTGCCCTTCCCCGATTGTTACCTTGTATTTATCATCGCAGAAATTCAATAACTCCCGAAACCGCCACACCCCCGATAAATCCAGCGGATTATTTCTGCTCGCCCACCGCTTCCCGAAATCGCTTAACCTCTTCGGAACCTCGATTTTGTCCCAGTTGTATATCGCATCTAAAAGGTCCCCGCACTTCGGGCACTTAAAAAAAACTTCCGATACCTCAAACTCCGCCCCGCATTCAGGATTTATACATCTCTGAAACACTATACTATTCATTTCCTGTTCCGCACTTTGTTTAGCCCCGCCATTTATGGCGGGGTTTTTGTCATTCCCGCGAAAGCGGGAATCCAGTTTACGAAATCCATTTTAACCGCTGATTACTCGGTTTTCACGG
>CAYLXJ010000045.1:0-10485 GCA_964387385.1 uncultured Pirellulales bacterium | reverse complement strand
GGCAGTATTTCCCAATAGAGGCGCAGTTTCAGTCCCCCCTCTTTTTGATTTGACAACAACATGGCGATTGATTAAAAACCTTTTACAGACAACTTTACTTATAAGGATAAGAATAAATGGAATACAGCGTAGAAAACAACTACCTCCGCATTAGCTTGCCGATAACTACGCCGACAGGAAAAATTCGTGTAAAAAGGCCTGTTCAGGGGTGTGCGCCGGAGCCGGTTGCCTGCCGCAGCACGAAAATACAGCAAAATGACTTTTTGGAATGGCAGATAAGCTATGACACGGATTCTCTTCAGGAACCATCGGTGCTTAAGAACGTAGTATTGAATAAACCGCAGGGAGTCAGATATGGCTGTGAACTTGTCCGTTTAATAGTGGAAGGCCGAAAAATTGGTATCCTGGATGAGAAGAAATTTTCAGAACTGAAAAATCTCGTTTCCGCGCCTATGAACGCAGGTATTGAAGAACTGGAAAAAATCCAAAGAGAAGAGGACCAGACGGCACAAACAGTTGCCTCGCAATATGGCTTTCGGCGTCACTACCTGCGTGTACCAAACTATCTCCGAATAGCGCCTGTTTACTCAGTGGAAATTAAAATTTCTCATAAGCAGAGGGCAGTTGGAAACCAGGCGATGATTTACGTCAACCTGCCGTTGATACATTGTGAATCTGAAACGGGACGGCCCTTTATTGGACGTCTCGCGGAACGGCTGGAAAAAGTCCATTATATCATTGGCACTGATAATAGCGGTGTTATCTATGATACCGTTGTCGCTTTCGCAATTGCTTCTGTTGACCATCGCAATGACCTGAAACTGATTTTTGACAGATTATGATGCCCGTAAACACCGTAACTTGTGCAGATGTTGTTGAAGTCCTTCCGAAACTCCCGGCAGATACCGCTCAGGCAATTATTGCAGACCCGCCTTACTATAATGTCCTCAAGGAGGACTGGGATACACAATGGAGTCAGCTTGCCGATTATCTTGAATGGTGTGACGTATGGACGTCCCAGTGTATGCGTATATTAAAAAACGACGGCTTGTTTTTTATCTTCGGCCAGCTTGGTAAACGGGAACATGGGTTCATTCATCTAATGTCCCGTTTGTGTGAACGATTTCAGTTTCACGACCTTTTAATATGGGACAGAGTTGTTGGTTACAATGAGCGCCGCGATAGTTTCACCCCCGCGTATGAAATGATACTTGTTCTGCGGAAAGGGGAAAATGTCAAATTCAAAAAAGATGCCGTTAGAATACCCTATGACGCCGAAACAATAGAAATGTACCTCCGGGACAAACGGTATAAAAATAAGCAGGACCGGGTTGCTCACCTTTCAAAGGGGAAATATGCGAGAAACATCCTGGCAGTCCCCAGCCTTAAGGGTGCTTCCAGAGAAAAATGCGGTCATCCAAGCCAAAAACCTTTGGCTCTTATTGAAAAACTGATTCTGTGCAGCACCGACCCCGGAGATTTGGTTTTAGACCCTTTTTTAGGTTCGGGCACCACTGCCGTTGCCGCGGAAATACAGAATAGACGATGGTTAGGTATCGAAGTTAACGATGACTACTGTTCCATCTGCGAACAAAGGCTGAGCCAGATAAGGGGGTTATTTGGAAAAGTATCGGAGGAAAACCGCAATCATCCCGACCAGACACTGCAGCCAACCTCTAAAAACACCGCTTAAGGGTGAAATTCAGCATCTGTTTGTATTTGAACCTATCCACAACTAAAGCCCTTTCGCGGTCTCCGCTGCCTGCCCTGAAACTGTTAAAGGGGGTTCTTTGGTGAAATGGTTTATCTTCTCAATCAACCCCGGCAGTTCGGCTATTCGGTCAATCTTCCAAACGCCTTTCGGCGGCTCTTTGCCCTCATTTGTCCAGGCCGACTTCATCGCCGCCTGCATACCCGCCCTCAACGCGGGTTTGATATCGACGTTCAACCTGTCGCCGACGAAAAGGATTGTTTGAATCGGTTCGCCCATCTTCTCCGAAGCCGCCTCGAAAATCCGCCTGTCGGGCTTTCTAAACTCGAAGTGATAGGAATAAAGCCGGTGAGGGAAAAATTCCAGTATTTCAATCTGGGCAAGGTGCCTGTCCAAAGACCCCGCGCTTATAAACGTATTGCTCAATATCCCCAATTTAAGCCCCATACCGCGTAATCTCGCCAGCGTCTCTTTTATGTCCGCCTCGACCCTCGCCAGCTTGCTCAACGGCTCATACCACAGCCACCCCACCACTCGCCACTGGTCCTCATTGAGTTTGTAGCCGTGCTTCATACCGGACTTTTTCAGTAATGATAATGCGTCAAAATCCCTCCCCGTGATATTCGCCCAGATAACGCGTAGCCGCACCGCTATCAAATTTCGCAAATAATACCACTTGAATCCCCCGACCGCCTGCCCAAGCCCCGAAAGATAATCAAAAGTCAATTTAGCGCTCTGCCGAAACACCTCCCTCGTCCGCACCCTGCCGAAATTCAGCAAAGTATCGCCCAGGTCAAACAGCACCGCCTTTATCTTCGCTTCCTTTACCACAAAGTCACTAAGACACCAAGAATTATAAAATCATTCGTTTGATGCCGTTTTTTATAACCGGCACATTGAAATTTTTTAAAAAGCCCAAGCGTTTTCCCGTCAATTTCATATAGCTCAAAACCTGTGCCGCATATATAGAATTCATCTCGTCAACTGCTTTTAACTCGCATATAATGAGGTCTTCCACTAACACGTCCAGCCGAAGCCCTTCATCTAATTTTACGCCGTCATAATTGATAGGGACGGCCACTTGCTTCTGAAATGTAAGTCCTGCCTTTGTTAATTCATGGCAAAAACACGCTTCATATGCCTTTTCCAAAAGTCCCGGACCTAATGCCTTATGTACTTTATACGCGGCATCGACGATTCTTTCAGCGACCTGCTCTTCTTTTTCCGTCGTCTTCTTAAAATTCACTTTTAATTTCTTTGTGTCTTTGTGTCTTAGTGGTTATCTTAACGCCGGCAAATCATCCTCAAACGCCTCTTTTACCCATTTGAACATCTCGTCGTCCGATATCGCCGACACCCTGTCCAGCGCGTATTCCGCCGCGATTTTGTCCCTGATTTTCACCACACGCGGGTCGTGCTTGGTTATCTCAATCTGGTACCGCGACTCAATCCAGTGCTTTATCCCCGCCGCCCCCGTCTTATCCGTTATCGCAACTTCCACAGGCCGTTTCAGCAGCCGTTCCGTATCAAAACAATTATATATCTCCTCGTTTTTCAACAGGCCGTCGGCGTGGATGCCGGCGCGGGTTACGTTGAAGTCCCTGCCGACGAGGGGGTAATTGGGGGGTATCTCAAAACCAAGGTCTTTCACGGCATACTGGGCAAGCTCGGTTATAGCGGCATAATCGACGCCCTTTGTAACGCCCTTCAATTGCGCGTGCTCAATGACCATCGCCTCTAAGGGAGGATTGCCCGTCCGCTCGCCGACGCCGAAAATCGAGCTGTTGGCGGCGCAGCAGCCGTATAGCCAGGCCGTCGCCGCGTTGACCGCGACCTTGTGCAGGTCGTTATGCCCGTGCCATTCCAATTGCTCCGCAGGGACACCGACTTTACGAAGCCCCGCTATCAATTTCGGCACGCTTCTCGGCAAAGCAGCGCCCGCCCAGGGCACGCCGAAACCCAGCGTATCGCACAGACGAATCTTAACCGGCATTTTGTACTGCTCGCTTAGTTTTAACAATTCGGCTGAAAAAGGCAGAACAAATCCGTCGAAATCGGCCCTCGTAACATCTTCAAAATGGGCACGCGGCAGCACACCCTGGTCCAGCGCCGCCTTAACGATATCCAGATACGCCGCAAGCGCCTGTGCACGGGTCTTTCGCAATTTCAGGAATATGTGATAATCGCTCACCGATGTCAGTATCCCCGTTTCGGCAAGACCCATCTGCCTGACTAAGCGGAAGTCCTCGGCAACCGCGCGAATCCAGCCGGTGATTTCAGGATATTTGTAGCCGCGTGCTTTGCACAGCTCGACGGCCTTGCGGTCGCGGTCGGAATACAGAAAAAACTCGCTTTGCCGAATCAGGCCCGTATCGCCGTCGATTTTGTGCAGCAGGTCATAAATCCTCAATACCTGCTCAGGCATATAAGGGGGCCTGGCCTGCTGGCCGTCGCGAAACGTCGTGTCCGTAATCCAGACCTTGTCGGGTATCTCATACGGAACCGTTTTCTTCTCGAATTGGACAAGCGGAAATTCCGTATAGGGAAACGTCTCCCGATACAGGTTCGGCTCACTAACGTCTTTTACCTTCATTATCCTTTTCGCCATTTCTTTACCACCAAGACACTAAGACACTAAAGTTTTTTTATTTTTACCACCAAGGCATCAAATCGCTAAGTTTTTTAACTTTCTTCTTTGCGCCTTCGTGTCTTAGTGGTTATCGAATGGCCGAGATGGGAGTCGAACCCATACGCCCGTTAGGACAGGGGATTTTAAGTCCCCAGCGTCTGCCATTCCGCCACTCGGCCGGTTTTTAGCCACAGAGAACACAGAGGTCACAGAGAATCATCTTCTGCGTTCTGTATTCTTTGTTCTGTATTCTGCCTTCGTTAATTTACCCAATCCGCCTCTTTTTTGCAAACCGTTTATTCGCCACGGGCCGACAGGGTTTACCCGCCTCCGGCGGGTTTATTCCTATACTACCCCATAAGGGCAGGTTTTGGTTCGGCTGCAAAGTTCACTTTCGCGAATTCGCCATAGTATTTCAACGCGGCCCGGTCGTATGCCTTAGCGGCGTCGATTTCGTTGACGAACCAGCCCAGCAGTATATTTTTGCCCTGATAGCAGATGGTTGCGCCCCACTTTTTATACTGTTTGTGAAAACTGACACCCTTGAATCGAGACGACGTATTTTGTTTTTTGGGTCTGTTCTGGGCATTTTCTGACCAAGTGGCAGAGTGCAGGTTGGCAATTCGATTATCGAGAGAATTTCCGTTTTTGTGGTCAACGAGCAGGCCCTTTGGCTCATTCATAATCTCCCTGTGCAAACCAAGTTGTTTGGTCCGGCCGGGGCCCGTTTTGACGTCCCTGACGGCGTAAAACTTTTTGGCATTGCTTCCCCTGAGGTGCCATTTGTGATGGCCTAACCGGTAATATACGTCCTGGTCAACGATTGTGTAAACGTCATCGCCGAGGTCAATTTTGCGAAACGGCCAGCCGTATTTGTGTTTGCGATAAAGCATCAAAGGCCAGGTGCAAATCCTGTCCAACCAGTCCGGAACCCTTATTTCTACCCTCGCCATACCTCACTCTCCTTCCTCAACTTAAAACTCAACACTCAAAACTCATAACTATAGAGGAACTACGTTCCTCTATAATATGGCGCGAACTTGCGCGCTTTTGTCGAACCCTATCGACTTGCTGGGATGTTATTTTACCAATCTTTACAGCGTATCCTCACCTGCAATCGATAGGCAGAAATCTGCCCGTTTCACATTTTTATTTTTTACACCCGTTTTCTATCTTGCGACTCTTCTGCCTGACGCGATACAATCGCTCGGTAAATCCGCCTTCTTTTTCAAAAATCTCTGCTTGTGCCGCTAACTGTCGGTCCAGCAAACTGCTTGCTACGGCTATCAGTGTCAAAGCGGCATTTGCCGCTATTTCAGGATAACTGGACGATATGGACGCGATGGACTTTGTGGACGTTGCTTTTTGTCTATTCTGTCCATTTAGTCCACTCCGTCCACTTTCGTATATTTTTTTCACCCACTCCGCCACGTCATCGGCGTTTGCCGGCCTTATCGCAACCAGGTCGCTTCTTCTCCTGTCATCCTTCTGCCATCGGTTTAGTCCTCTTTGTCTGAGAAAATCCTCATAATCGAGACGCAGTTCTTCCATGCTTGCACGGGCCACATTGGTAAGTTTTAGTTCCGTTTTCTTCGAGGTTCCGGATGCCTGGCTTCCTTCGGCGATATTCTGCACGCCGCTGCGCGCCGCCTGGACCATCTGGTCCCGGCTCCGGCTGAAACTATCTACATAACGCCCCACAAAACGCACCGTTACATCATAAACAAGCTGCGCCACCTGAAAACTTTTGAGCTTTCGATAGCCCCCGTGCGGCGGTATTAGTTTTCACGTCCCGCCATTCGTAATGTCTCCTATCGCCGATTATGCCCGCTTTGTCCATCTTGTCCACTGCGTCCATTTTGTCCATCCCGTCCATTAAGTCCTTATTTAACTCCCTCCAATTCTACCCCGCCACTTCGCTTTTTCAACGGCAAAACCCTCCCGCACTTACTGTCAATTATCGATTCGCCGGGTAACGCTGAAAACCCTTGCGGCTTGTCTATCCGCTGCTTAAAATACCTCTTCTTTTGCAAAAAACCGAGGAACGTATGCTGGCAAAGCTGTATAGCGTGGCGCTGGAAGGGATAGAGGGGATTGTCTGCGAGGTCGAGGTTGACGTCGCGCGAGGGGGATTTGAAAAGACAATCGTAGTGGGTCTTCCTGATACGGCCGTAAAGGAAAGCACCGAACGCGTCAAAAGCGCAATCGTCAACTGCGGCTACAAATACCCCAAGACACAATCGCTGGTAAACCTGGCGCCTGCCGACACAAAAAAAGAAGGCCCGTCATTCGATTTACCAATCGCGCTGGGTATGCTAATCGGTCAAAATATCTTCACATCAACCGTGCTAAAGGACTTCTGCATAATGGGGGAGCTTGCCCTCGACGGCCGGGTAAGGCCTGTAAACGGCGTTTTGAGTATGGCGATGACGGCCAAAGCGGCGGGCTTTCGAGGCGTGATTGTGCCTCTCGATAACGCCGATGAGGCGGCAGTCGTTGACGGGCTTGAGGTTTACGGCGTCGGGTCATTGACGCAGGCCGCCGAATTTTTAGCGGGACGACTGGCCTTGCAGACAACATCCATCGATATCGACGGTATTTTCAATATCGAAAGCAGATACGAAGTTGATTTCTCGGACGTTAAGGGACAGGAAAGCGCAAAACGCGCCCTGACCGTCGCTGCCTCAGGCGGCCATAATATATTAATGATAGGCCCGCCGGGGGCGGGCAAGACAATGCTGGCCCAGCGATTGGCGACAATTTTGCCTCCGCTGACTTTGGCTGAATCGCTTGAAACGACAAGGATTTATTCATCTGTCGGTCTATTAGGCAAGGGCAAGGCGCTGTTAGCGACGCGGCCGGTTCGTATGCCTCATCACACAGCATCGGGGCCTGCGCTTGTGGGCGGGGGAGTAAACGTCCGGCCGGGAGAGCTTTCGCTTGCTCATCACGGGATACTTTTTTTAGATGAGTTCGCGGAGTTTCCGCGGCACGTGCTGGAAATGATAAGACAGCCCCTCGAGGACGGGACAGTTACCGTATCGAGGGCGAAAAAAACCATAACATACTTTTCGACTTTTCTTTTAATCGCCTCCTGCAATCCCTGCCCGTGCGGCTATTTCGGGTGCGATTTCAGGCGATGCAAATGCACGCCCAATCAGGTCGAGCGATACCTCTCAAAAATATCAGGCCCGCTCATCGACCGCATCGATATTCACATTGACGTGCCGCCTGTGTCTTTCAGCAAACTGAGAAGCAAGGCAAGCCAGTTAGACAGCGCTACAATCAGGGCCGACGTAATCAGGGCTCGAGCCATTCAGGCAGACCGTTTCGGCGACGGCAAAATAATGACCAATTCGCGTATGTCGCACAAGCAGGTTGAGAAATTCTGCAGGATGGACACGAGCTGCGAGATGCTTCTCAAACAGGCGATGGCGGAATTCGGCCTGTCGGCTCGTGCGCACGACAAAATCTGCAAGGTCGCACGCACAATCGCGGACCTGGCCGGCTGCGAAGATATAAAGCCGGAGCACGTGGCCGAGGCCGTCGGTTACCGAAAATTGGACAGGAAGCTGTAAAATATGGATAAAAACGCGACCGGCAATACCTCTGGAAACAAAAACACCGATAACAGGCCTGTTCCGGTCATATCGAGGCGGCGTTTGTGGCTTTTTCGGGTAATTACCGTAATAATCCTGCCGATTCTGTTTATTGTATTGCTGGAGGTTGTCCTTCGCGTCACAGATTACGGATTTCCGACGTCTGCGTTTATAAAAGGCACCATAAATGGCCGGACGGTTTACCGCAGCAACAACAAATTCGGCTGGCGATTTTTTCCGCCGGAAATATCACGCTGGTTTCACCCATTTATTGTTCCGGCCGACAAGGCGGACAATACATACAGGATTTTCATTCTGGGGGAATCGGCGGCCTGGGGGGACCCCGACCCGTCTTACTCATTCGGCAGACAATTATCCGTAATGCTCGGCAAGGAGTATCCGTCGGTCAACTTCGAGGTCTATAACGCCGCGATGGTTGCGATAAACTCGCATGCAATCCTCCCGATTGCAAAAGATTGCGCCCGATTGAAGCCCGATTTATTTATCATTTACGCAGGCAATAACGAGGTCGTGGGGCCTTACGGCGCGGGGACGATTTTCTCAACACTGTCGAAAAATCTTTCTATTATCAGGATTAACATCGCAATAAAAACAACCCGTGTGGGCCAGCTATTAAATCGTCTTGCGGCTGTTACAAGCCGGTCAGACGCGAGGCCTGAAACGTGGGGCGGTCTTGAAATGTTCCTCAGCAAGCAAATCCGCCACGACGACGATAAGATGCAATACGTTTACAGCCACTTTCGCCATAATCTTGAGGATATTATTAAAACAGCTCAAAAATCCGGCGCAAAGACCATTGTATCGACCGTCGGGGTCAATCTGAAGGACTGCCCTCCTTTCGCCTCTATGCACAAAGCGGGCCTGGACGAACAGCAAAAGCAGAAGTTTGACGATTTTTACCAGGCCGGCCTGAAACTTGAGAAACTGCGGGATTTCTCGGGCGCGATTGAAAAATATCTTGCCGCTGCAAAGATTGATGATAGTTTTGCTGAGCTTCAGTTTCGCATCGGGCAATGCTGCTGGAATCTGAATAAGTTCAAAGATGCCGAAGAAAGATATACCATGGCGATGGACCTTGATACTTTGAGGTTCAGGGCGGATTCGTCAATAAACAAAATCATTCGTGAAGTCGGCTCAAACAGAGAAGCCGAAGGCGTTTACCTTGTCCGCACACGTCAGGAGATCGCCGAACACGGCCCGCAGGAGTGTCCCGGTTTTGAGTTTTTCTATGACCATGTGCACCTTACTTTTTCAGGTAATTTTCTGCGCGCCAAAATAATATTCGACCAGATTGAGCGGATTCTGCCGGACAAAATAAAATCACAAAGGGCAGCGGATGCCGCTGCCGTCGGCGAGGATGAGTGCGCAAGATTACTGGCGTTTACCGTCTATGACCGTATCCGTGTAATACAGACACATCTCGAAATCATCAAAAATGCGCCGTTTATAAACCAGGCATATCATGACGAGGCGATTGATTTCTGGAGAGAAAAGTCCGAGCGTCTCAACGCCTCCCTGAGCCAGAGGACGTATGAGCAGGCGATTGAGCAGTATGAGCAGGCAATCAAGTCCAATCCGGACGACCGCTACCTGCGATTGAATTATTTCAAACTGCTTTATAGAAATCCCAACTACGTTTACGCCGCGGCGCAGCAGTGCCGAGCGATTATCGAGCGGCTGCCCCACGATTTTCACGCACTTGCCGCCCTTGCCGATATGGAGATGAAAATGGGGAATACCGACTCGGCCCTCGAACACGCCGAACAGGCAGTTAAATATATGCCGATGTACCCAATCGCCAATCAAATCGCGGGTTCGTTATGCCTGCAAACCAATCAGCCCGAAAAGGCACTGAGATATATCGAGGCGGCGGTCAGATTGAATCCTAAATCGGCACAGGGCTACATATATCTGTCCGCCCTTTACGCCGGGCAGGGTAAAATCAAACAAGCCGAACGAGTTTGCCGGAAAGGAATCAAGGCCGTCCAGGATGACGCGTCGCTGCATTACAATTTGTCGCTGCTGCTGCGGCAAAAAGGGCGTCTCAAAGAGGCGGAAAAGGAACTGCAAAAAGCAAAATCGCTGGACCCGAATATCCAGGAGAAATTCGGTCAGGGCGACACTAAAAAAGGGTATAAATAAAGGGCGCTGCCGCGGAGCCGCCAAGAATTACAAGCAGGCCCAAAAGCAAAAATATAAGCAGTATCGGTATCAGCCACCATTTTTTGTTGTGCCTGAGAAAAAACCAGAATTCGGCGACGATGCCCGGCCGTTTCTGCTGAGATAATTTTACGAAATCATTTTTTTTATCGTCGGCTGTCTGCATTTGGGGCTCCATTATATCAGAACTGGTGGAAATATCGCTGGGGGTCTTTATTTTGTTTATGCGGCGTCCAGTATGTCGCGCTGTCGGCTTTGAACTTTCTTGCAAGTATGTCTCTGCCGGTCAGTTTGAAAAATAGTCCTACCGGCGTCAAAATAAGGAAGTAAAACACCGCCATAAGAAGAAAGCTTATGACAAGACC
>CAYLXJ010000044.1:0-11291 GCA_964387385.1 uncultured Pirellulales bacterium | reverse complement strand
CATCGCAAAGGACAGCCGGCAAAACGAATAAATACGCTCGGCACACCCGCCAGCAGGCCTTCGCCCTGAATCGAGTAGAAAATTTCGTTAATTACCATAACAAAGGAAAGTTTAATCGCGGATTACGCGGATTTCACGGATTTTTTGCCGCTTCCATCCTTAAGGAACGGCGAGAGAGTGCGAATCAGGAATTAAGGACTGCGAAGCGGAATTTGGCGGATGAGGAGCGCGGGTTGGCGTGGATTTCGGCGGGCTGGGGGGTAATGGGGGTTTCAGAGATTGAGGCGTATATGCCGGAACGCAGGCCTTCGCGGAAGGCGTGTTTGACGATGCGGTCTTCGCCGCTGTGAAAACTGATTATGCCGATTCGGCCTGCGGGGCGGAGGCAATACGGGGCGAGGCGGAGAAGTTCTTTCAAGCAGCCGATTTCGTCGTTGACTAAAATGCGCAGGGCCTGAAAAGTTAGTGCGGCGGGATGCAGTGAGGGGGATTTCGAGACGCGGCGATTTTTTTGCCAGGTTTTTTTAATAATACCCTTGGCGTAGAAAACTACGTCAACGAGCTGTGAGGTTTGCGTAAACGACTGTTCGGCGCGGCGATTAACAATCAGGCGGGCGATTTTTCGATGGTCCGGTTCGTCAGCGAGTTCGAGCAAGGCGGCGGACAATTTTTCTTCGGGCAGGGTGTTGAGCAGGTCGGCGGCGGTTTGTTTGAGCCGGTCATCCATACGCATATCGAGGGGGCCATTGAGTTTATAGCTGAAGCCGCGGTCGGGGTTGTCGATTTGCATACTTGAGACGCCGAGGTCTGCGAAGATAATGTCGCAGGCGGCGAGGTTTTCAATTTTGAGGACTTTGGCGATGCCGGCGAAGTTAGTGTGATGGAAGCTGACAGGAATATTTTCAGCGCTTACGCGGAGGCGTGTGCGCTGGAGCTGGGTGTTATCGACGTCAAGGGCGATTAATTTTCCGGTCGGGCCGATGCGTTTTAAAAATTCGCAGGCGTGGCCGCCGTAACCGACAGTGCAGTCAACAACGATTTCGCCGGGTTTCGGGGCGAGGCAGGCGATGATTTCATTTGTGAGGACGGGCAGATGTGAGCCGGCGGGGGTTTTGCCTTTCGCGAGAAGATGCTCCCTAAACTGAGGATAGGCCGAGATATTGTGCTCTTTGTATTTCTGCTGGAATGTTTTCGGGTGCGTGCCGCTGTATCTTGGCCGGCGCCGGTGTTTAGGCGCCGGTTCGTCGCGATTAGCGGATTGTTCAGAAGCGTTCATAAAACAAAGCCCAAAAATTCTTTAATCATAAAATTTATAGGATGACATACCTTGGTATCGCAGAAAGTGCATCGCAGTGGGCAGCCGGCAAAACGTATAAATATGCTCGGAATACCCGCCAGCATTCCCTCGCCCTGAATCGAATAGAAGATTTTGTTAATGACCATATCAGACGAAGATTTTACCACCCAGCTTCGCCTTCGGCTACGCCGAGGCAGGCAGAAGGCACAAAAAGTTTTTAATTTTATTCGGGGATAACAAGGCGTGTGCCGGGGGTAAGGCGGGAGGGTTCTTTGATGACATTATCGTTGGCGAAGAAGATTTTCTGCCATTGGTTGGGTGAGCCATAGTATTTTTCGGAGATGGCAGAAAGGGTATCGCCTGACTGGACGATGTGAAAGCGGGCAGGATGTTCCCCGATTTTATCGGGGTTCATTGTTCGTGATTCATTGTTCGGTGTTCGAGGCGCTTTCTCTGTAATATCAGGGAAGGCGGATTCTACTTTTGCGGCTGAGGGGATTTTTTCTGTAACTTTTGAGTCAGAGACGGCATTTGGGGCTGTTATGCGCGCGCGGCCTGCGACGGACAGTTTGGGTCTTGTGGACAGCCAAACCGTGACGGCAATGACGGCCAGCGCGCCGACGAGCAAGCCGGTTTTAAAATCCCTCTGCATTGGTTCTCAACGAGACAGACGGTCAGGGTTTCTGTTCGAACAGCTTTTTCGCTCTTAAAAGAAGAATCGGCACTGATATAGCGACGGAGGAGTAGGTTCCAATGATAATGCCGAAGAGCATCGTGAAGTTGAAGCCGCGAAGGCCCTTGCCTCCGAAAACATACATAACAAACAAGACCAGCAGCGTCGTTGTTCCCGTTAAAAGCGTCCGGGACATACACTCGTTGATGCTGTTATTGATAATCTGCGGCGTGAGCGCCCCTTTGTGCAGGTTCTCGCGGATACGGTCGTAAATGACGATTGAGTCGTTGATGGAATAGCCCAGAAGCGTCAAAAAGGCGGCTATCATAGTCATATCGATTTTGAAATCCCCGATGAGAAGCATTTGTCCAATCGCAGTTGCGGCGATAAAAACAGAAACGCTGACAAGGCCCAGTGTAGCACAGGTATCGTGGGCAAGTTTAACGACGGCGCCTATGCCGTAGCGCAGGTCTCCGAAGCGCACGGCCAGGTAAATGAGCATCGCGATAAGCGACAGCACTATCGCAACAAGCGCCTGCGTTTTGGCTTCCTTGCCGACCGATGGGCTAATCTGAGTCACCTGCGGCAGGGAGGTTTCAACCTCGCAGGCCTGAAGGACCTTGGTTTTTTCGTTTTCCGCGAACTGCTTCCAGGCGTCTTCGGCGATTTGGCCGAAGGCGGCCTCGGGTTCTGCGCTGACGTAAGCGAAGGAGCTAACCGTCTCATTGACATCGAGCGGTCTCAACTGGTCATCGAGTATGCGGTGGGCAAACCAGTTCATCTCCCTCATATCGGGCCTGTATCGCAGGTCTGCTAACCGCTGGTTAATCTCGGAAAGCGGCGCGGGCAGCCCCAGCTTGCAGGTGATAACGACGCCGCCGAGGAAATCGGTCAGCTCGGGGTGCGCCTCAACGATGGCCTCGGTGATTTTTTCAGCAGAGGTTATATCCGGCTGAAGGTTGCGTCGAATGGCCAGTTTATCCTCGAAGGCCGACAAAACCGCATTGGTAACAACAGCGTCAACTTCGGGCTCGGTTATATTGGCGTCGGGGAAGGCCTCGCTGAGAATGTCGCTTACGAACTGAGTGTTGAACTGGGTTGTTCCGATGATAAACGACTGCCCATCGGCGGGTTTTACGGAGAGGTTATCGAGTTCTCTTTCGCTTTTGGCCTCGGCCTTGTGAATGGCGGAGATGACGTCCTGCGCGGTCAGTTTAGATTCGGGGCCGAACGAGACCCGTGCTACGGTGCGGTTTGTCTCACGCGTATTGATTTCATATTGTTTGCCGGTAGCGCCGACGCTGTAAACGACGGCCGAGGCGATTGAATCGTTATTAAGCTCCTTGCCTTTGTTGTGTATTATGTCCTCGACCTGCTGCCTGTCGAGGGATACATCGTCCTTTAGATTGATTTGCACGCTTGTTCCGCCCGTAAACTCGATGTCATACTTGGAGCTGCCTCTTGAAAAGAATACGGCAAGGCCCCCGACGGTCATTATGGCCGAGATGGTGAAAAATACAGGACGATATTTCATCCAGTTGATATTGGGTTTTCTTATCAGCCGCAGCATAACGATGTGCTCTTTAATAATACGGCGCTTGTGCAGCCAGTCGAGAATCGTACGGGTCACAAAAAGGGCCGTGAACATACTCGAGGCAAGGCCCAGTATCAGGGTAATCGCGAATCCCTTTATTTCCTCGGAGGCGACCCAGTAAAGAATGGCGGCGGTCATTACGGTCGTCAGGTTGGAATCGAAAATCGCGCTGAAGGCCTTTTCGTAGCCGTTTTTGATGGCGATTGCCAGGGAGGCCCCCCGCTGCTGCTCTTCACGCATTCTTTCGAATATAAGGACGTTTGCATCGACGCTCATACCGATAGTCAAAATCAAACCGGCGATACCCGGAAGGGTAAAGGTAGCCCGCAGTCCGGCCATAATCGCCAGCGTAAACAGGACGTTCATTAACAGCGCCATATCCGCGATTGAACCGCCGATGGTGTAATAAATGAGCATACAGAGGAACACGCCGATAAGGCCGATGATGCCGGCCTTAATTCCGCGTTCGAGGTTGTCGGCGCCGATTGAGGGGCCGATGGTCTTGACTGAAATGGGCTGCTCAACGAGTCGAGCGGGCAGTGAGCCGGCATTGAGCTTACTGACCATGTCATCGACTTCTGTGGGAGTGAAAGTGCCTGTTATTTGGCCGTTGGTATAAATTCGCGACTGCACTACGGGAGCTGATAACGCGACATCATCGAGCAAAATGCAAAGCGGCCTGCCGATATTTTTGCCTGTAACGTTGGCAAACAATAGCCCCCCTCGCTCGTCAAGTTCGAAATCAATCGAGCGTCGGCCCTCGCGGTCCTGGCCGGGGGAGGCCCTGTTGAGCTTCCAGTCCTTGACTTGTCCCACGTGCAGCACCGCCTCGTCTTTTTTATTGCTGGCCAGAACGTAGTACTTGTCGCCGAATTGTCCTGTTATAGCGGGCCTCTTAGCGTCGTCGGCCGCCCCCCAATGTTCCGGATTTTCAATCTGGAACCAGATATATTTATCGTCCGAGGCGTATTTGGGGCCTTTGGTTTTGAGGGTCTCGACGTACCTGTCCATAAGGGCGGTATCAACGTCGGGATGGCCCCGCGTCGGCAGAATCCTGAATTCGAGGATACCAGCGCCTTTGAGCATACGCTGCAGGTCGCCGGAGTCGTCCAGCCGTCCTCTGAAGGGATAATATGCGTCGTAAGCAGCGACGACTTTATCAATAACAGGAGCTCGCTCAGGGAATTCCTGTTTAAGCTGCTCTATTGCCGTATTTCTCCTGGCAGAGCCGGGCTGCGCCATTTCGAGCACAAAACTAATCTGGTCTTCGGAAAGGTTCAATTTATTCAGCTCGGCAAGGGAGCGGTTATATCTTGCGTTGACGCCGGTGTCGGGTTCAGTCAGCCGGCTGACAACATCGGCCCATTTTCGATAAATTTCAGTATAGCGGGTCAGCAGGTCGATATTGCCCTTCGAGCCGGGATAGGACTCAAGGGCCTCATTAAGAGCGTTTGGGTCGAGTTTTGCCCAGCCGGCAACCTTGGCCTGAACATCTTCGAGATTAAAACCGGCCAGCTTAATCAGGTTTTCAGGCGTGGACATTTCAGCGACGAGCTTATCTCTGGTCTGCTGAAGGTCTTTTCGTTCATCGTAAATCTTCGCGAAATCCTCGAGAATCTGTAATCGCTCGTTTGAGTCGGCGGTGAACTTCTCGAAATCCTTTTGACGTTCTTCGGGCGGTTTAGTTATAGAGCGCATTATAGCCGATGACGTGACGTTCTGTGCCAGCAGCTCATTGAGGGCCGACTCGTAAGCGAGGCGTTTTTCCCTCGCTTCTGCGCTTGCCAGCGGCATCTGGATTTCAAAACGGGTGCTGCCCTGCGGCCGCCATACGAGGTTTTGAATGTTGGCGGGGTCAATTCTGCGGCGAAGGACCGCGATTACTCTTTCCGACAGCCCTTTCCTTTCACCGGCACTGAGTCCCTTTGCGTCGATTTCGTAAATCAAGCTCGTTCCGCCGCCGATGTCGATACCGCGTTTGAGGGTTTTGTGCGGCGGATACAAGGTCCAGGCCGCAAGGCCGACAAGAGCAAAAATAAGCACAAACCGCCAAGTCAAATTTTTATTCATATCTGTTCCTTCTGCTTAAAATTCAGAATTGAGAATTCTACGTCATACTTCACAGTTCTTAATTCTCAATTCATAATTCACTATTTTAATTCGCTTTCGAGCGTTCTGCCTATGGCCGACGCGGCAAACCAGATTTTGGTATTGTTGTTTTCATCAACCTTGAGCAGGACCTCGTCGCCTTTTATATCGACGACGGTGCCGAGGATTCCGCCTATGGTGCGGACCTTGTCGTTTTTCTTGAGCGAAGAGACCATTTTCTGCTGCTGTTTTGCGCGGCGTCGCGGCTCGCGAAGCATCATAAACATCACGACGAAAATCACGGCGATAAAGACCAGCTGCATATATCCCGAAGTCGAGCGTGTTGATGTCCTTTCTGCGGGGGCGTTGGAGTCAGCGGCGGTAATCGCCTGAGTTTGCTGGCCGGCCGGCTCAGCGGAGATTTCCGAAGCGGGTCCTGCGCTTCGCTGCGTGTCCGACGTGCCCGACTCGGCCGCCTGTGCCATTATCCACAAGTTTTTCATCTTAATCTTCCTTATTAAAAGATTCATCTTTCCAAACGATAAACGGGCAATGTTAACCAATAGGGTGAAAATAATCAACCACGAATTATCGGGATTCAGCGGGGTTTGGCAGGATTTTCAGGCATCGCTCTATACGCCGAAGATTTCGCGTTCGAGTGGACCGAGGTAGAATCGGCCGTCGTTGCGCATAAAATGAGCGACGGCCTCGAGCTGGCTTTCGATAAAGGATTTATCGTTGCCGACGACGGCAATGCCGAGGGTGGCGATTTGCTTTGAGTCGTTGTGGTCAACCTCCGAGATTGAGATGTTGAATCGACTTTGCAGCCGGCCTATAACGGATTTTACGATGCTGCGCTTCTGTTTTAGCGAGCCAATGCCCTGCAAATGCAGATTAGCGGTCATTACGCCGATTATCATAATAATATAATTTACGCCCCGGGGGCGGATTCAGGCAATTAAAATTTTGACAAAAGCTTATATCTGCGTATATAATATTGGGCAGTTGAGGATACAGGTATGGAATGGAAGTTTGATTATCTGAAAAAAGAGGGGATCGTCTCGGCCAAGCTTAAGGGCGTAATGGACTGGGAACAGCACAGTAAATTCGCCAAAGAGGTGTTTCCATTCGCCAAAAAGCACGGCTCGCACAAGGTTCTCATTGATTTTCTTGAAGTAACGCCCGCCTTTACAATATTGCAGATAGACGACCTTCCAGGTTTTCTCAGCAAGCTTGGCGTCGGTCCTGACCTCAAAATAGCCGCAGTTCACGACCCCAACTCACCCAAAAGCAGCGAATTTAAATTCTTCAAAGACGTCGCGGCCCTTATGTCGCTTAACGTCAGGCATTTCGCCAATTCGAAAGAGGCGCTCGACTGGCTCAAATCAGAGCACTAAAATCTTTTGAGCAGTATCTATTTAAAATCCGCCGGTTTGAAACAGCGGATTTTTTTCTTATAGTTTATTCAGATGCAGATACAACCTTGCAGGCACTCCGAGCGAAGGGGTAATCCACAGCTTATTTTATTATAGGACTTTTATCCCGACACCCGCCTTCGGCAGGTAAAATCGGTAAGCAGGGAGGAAGAAGACAATGGAAATCAGAAAAATAAAAGCAAAAAGAGGATTCACTCTTGTCGAGGGTATGATTGCGATGATGGTTTTGTCTGTCGCACTCATCGGGGCCTCGGCATACCGGTATTACGCGGCGATGGACGTCCGCAAGGCAAATTTATATACGACGGCCGTGCGAACGGCGACGCTGCTTTGCGAGGGCTGGTCAGGCGAAGACGGCGACCCTAATTTTAATCCCGCTACGACGTTTAGTCCTGATTTAACCATAACCGCCAGCGCCGGCCCGAGCACACCGACCGGCTTTATAGCGATTGGCAGCTACAGAATCATCGTAGAGGGGACCTATTATTACGCGACGCTGTCATGGAAGGACATGGGCGGAAACCTTAAGGCGCTGAACGTCATCGTAAGCTGGGACCAGAGCGGCCGCAGTTCAACATCGCTTGCCAGCGCAGTCAAAACATATCAACTGACCACTTACGTCAATAAGCCAATTTAGCAGCAGGCAAAACAAATTTAAGGCGCAGGACAAATGAAAAAAGACAGACGAAATCGCGGCATATCAATGATTGAAATGATGATTGCAGGAGCAATCGCGACTATCGGCATATTGAGCGTTTCAGGGGTGCTTTCTGACAGTCAGCACGGCTATAACACGATGTACGGCAGGATTTATTCGGATGTTTACGCAAGCGGGCACACCGCAAAAAGGACATTCGATACAATCGTCAGGAAATCGAGCATCGAAGGATTTCAGATAGACCCGCAAGGCCGCTGGGTCGAGGTCCGCTACTATCAGGACGACGCCTCAACGGCGCTTGACAGCTACGCGCGCTTTATATATCAGGACAACACCCTTTACGCAGAGCAAGGACGCGTGAACCCGCGTGAGACGACGAGCATCAATACCATCTGCACCAATGTTACAAACTGTATTTTCAAAAGAAGCGGCCGCACAATCCATATGATGATGACGCTAAACAGCGGCACACAGACGCTGACCGTCGGCACATCTGCGGAAACGCACAACTAAAGCGTGACTCGTGACTCGGCCCTCGAATGACGAAGGCCGAATGACGAGCGACGTTTTCAGTATGCCCAGTCGGGGACCTGTCCGGTCATTGATTCAGACCAGCGCTTAACGGCATATCCGGCGGGACCGTTAAGAGCGACGTTCGTCGCCCGCTGCAGATTAACGTCATAATAGAATCCGAAACCGCTGGCGATATCCATATAGGCGTTGTTTGCCACTATAGCCCCGTAAAAGTTTCTGCCGGGATTAATCGAGATATTTGCATTGGGCGCGTAAATAATTCCAGTGAATTCGTTTTTCGCCTTAATCGCCCAGGTCTGGGGCGAGCCGGTGCCGGTCCCGTATATCTGGATATGCGTGGGGTCGATAGGAGCGCCCTCATAGGTGATGCTTGCGCCGTTCATTGATGAGATATTGCAGCCGACGTACAAAATCAGGGTCGAACCTTCTTTTACCAAGATTTCGGCGTCATTGTCCAACTTCATAAAACTAGTTACCCCCATCGTTACAGTGCCGCCGCTGATGACGAGCTTGCCCTTGGTGCCTCCGTTGTCAACACAAAAAGTACTATACACGCCGCTGCTGGAGGGAGTGAGCGTGACTGTTGCGCCATTAGTATGTAAATCCGGTTTAGCAGGCAGGCCCGCGGGTATCGTCGGATAGATGACTTCCGGCGCTTCGGTAAGGGCGTACATAGAACCGGTAACTGTCCCGCCCGCGCTGATTGTCGCCGCCGGGTCGCCGCCTACGCCGCAAAACAAGTCGCCCTCGACGACGGAACCCGGCTTTGTAACAACGGTGGCGATGCCTGCCGTGCTTAGGGTGCCCATCTGAATTTTTAATCCGGTTGCAGAGGCGTCCTGTGAATCGTAGGCAGATGCGAACATACCCGGCGATACGTTGCAGGCGCCCAGCGACATAACGCCGTAGTCAAAGTAAGATTTTGTTTTCCTGTAGAGTGTGGCTACAATGGTCCTTCGGAAATCGCCGCGTGCTCCGACTGAGGTGGCAATGTAGTCGCCGGCGAGGTTTTTCGTGATTCTGTAGGAAAACGCGCCTTCGGCGGCAGGCAGGGTTTCGCCGATTGATGCCGGCAGGTCATCGTCACAGAGCGTGCCTGCGGCAAACCGTGTGTTCATAACACTGATGGCTTTTTCCAGACCGGCATCTGCGCAGAGGCGGCTGGCGGTGTCCTGTGAGGTTCGCACGGCATACACTCGCGCCTGCTCGCCCATAAACAGCAAACCAATGCCTGCTATCATCAGAAGCGATACGACAAACATCACAAGTATAAGTGCAGAACCGGCACTTCTGCATTTTGCGGATTTATCAATCTTGCACATTTTGGGTGCCCTCGAAAACCATTTTCTCTTCCTCAAACAACATACACAATGTATCGGCAGAAGACGATTCTCGCTTAATAGCGGCGTTAAAACTGATTGCCTTAAACGGACGCTGGCTTTAGAATGATTATCGGCCCTGCGCCTTTAACGATGTCCGATAAACCGAAATTTTATCAAAGCCCCATAGTTTAAACGGCCGATTCAAGTATGATACGTTACGACACAAATGAGCCGTCGAGAGCAATTATGAAATCCGAAAAAATAAAATGGTCTATTGATTATCTGCCTGAAGACAGGATTGTGCACGTCAGGACGGACGCCGCGTTAGACCTGGAAGAGAACAAAGAGCTTATCAGGCAGGTGTTCGGGATGCTGCGCAAAAATAAGGCGCATAAAATCCTTGTGGAACACAGTCACAGGATAAAGCTGTCTGTTTTGGAAATAGACAAGATTCCCGATTTAATCAAGGAGTTTGACTTTAGCGAAGAGGACAGGGCGGCGGTTGTTTACGACCCGAAGCAGCCGGGCAGCATTATGCTGACATTCCTGAGGGACGTCCTGTACCTCAGCTCATATAAACTGCTGCTTTTTACCGACAAAAACAAGGCAGTCGCGTGGCTCAAATCCGAAGAGCAGAGGTAGCAGTAAAACTGATATTAATTAGTATTCGCGCCAGTCGGCTGGGATATTGTTCTTATATCAGGGTGTCTTCTGATAGGCGCGGACCCAGTCAACGAGCATCTGCTGTGGGAAAACGGTTGTCTGGTCGGGCGGGCCTGCCCAGCTTCCGCCTACAGCGACGTTTAGTATGAAATGAAACGTGTCGTCGAATGGGGCGGGATAGGTATATGTTCCGCTGGACCATTCGTTTTCGGAAAAATACATAACATCATCTACAAACCATCGGATTTCATTCGGCTCCCATTCTATGGCGTAAACGTGGAAGTCGTCGGCGAAGCACAGCCCCGGCGCGTATGAGCCGCCTGAGGCGAGGTGCTGGTGCTGTGCGTCGGTAAAATGCATCGTGCCGTAGATTCGCGTCATCTGGTTGATTGCCTCCATAATGTCGATTTCGCCGCAGTCGGGCCAGTTGCCGTAGGTCTCGTAAGTGGGCATCATCCAGAACGCCGGCCACATACCCTGGCCGACGGGAATTTTGATTCGTGCGGCCATTCTGCCGTAGCGGAAATCGGCCTTGGTCAGCGAACGAAGCATCGCCGATGTGTGGCTGTGGGAGGCATCATATTGTTCCTCTCGTGCGATTATGACAAGTCGGCCTCCTTCGACGAGGGAATTATCAGGCCGGTCGGTATAATACTCCAGCTCGTCGTTATACCCCGGGGCGACGTAGTGCGTCCAGTTTGTGAAATCGATTTGGGTCCCGTCGAACTCGTCGGACCAGACGAACTGATAGCCGGGCAGGTCGGGAATCGTCCTTGCCCAGTCGGTCGTGAACATCTTGAGGTCGCAAAGGCCGAATGAGCCGTCGCCGTCCATATCGTATGCGGCTATGGGCTGCCTATATCCCGCGGCGAGCATTGCGAAATCAGCGAAGTTGACCTTCCTGTCGCGGCTCATCGACTGGGCGCGCGACCTACACGCCGAAGAGCGCCAGCCGCTGCTGTGCGGCGACATCAACATCGCACGCACCGGGCGGGACGTGCACCCGAAGGAACGCCGGCCGCGGGC
>CAYLXJ010000043.1:8097-11445 GCA_964387385.1 uncultured Pirellulales bacterium | reverse complement strand
CGGCCAATGAGCTTATAATTAGCGACCGCAGCGTATGCGCCTTCGACGGCGGCGCATCGACTATGGCATCCATATTGCGAATTTTGTTTACGACTTTCATAAAACGGGATTTTAATCGAAATGGCTTGTTTAAGCAAAAAAAACGCCGGCCCGTTTTTGAAACGGGCCGGCGTATCGATTCTGCTATAACGCTTTAGTTCCAGACCTTTATGCCGGGAACTTCCTTGCCGTCGGCGTTAACGACCCTCATCATAAACTCATATTCGCCCCAGTCCTGCGTGATTTTGAAGAGGATGAGGTTCTTTCCTTTGTTGAGCTTGACTTTGTAGGTTTCGCTGTCCATTTCCATCGAGCGGTAAACGTTCTGCTCGCCGAGCATCGTGTGGTTTACCCACAGCTTGTAGCCGTCGTCCGAGCCGATGCGCAATTCAACTTCCCTGTCGGCGTCCGAATCGAGCCAGCAGGCGGCGTAGCAGAGAATGTCTTCCTGCTGCGGCTCAAGGCCAAGGCCTTCGATAGCGAAAAGGGAAATGTCGGTAGAGGTGCCTGCATATTGCTGCCACTTGTGGATGCCCCCGCTGGGGTCTTTGATTTCCATACCGACGGTCGGTTCGTGGCCCGCCTCGCCGCCGTAATTTTTCAGGTAATCCACGTTAAAGCCCTCGTTATCCGGCCTCTCGCCGGGATTCGGGAATGGCCCAACGACCAGCCAGTGGTCGATAAAGCCCGGCTCATCCATCCAGTTTTTCGCCAGGTTATACGGGCCTAAAGTTGCTCCTTTGCCGCCCTGGGCCGGTTTTGCGGCTTGTTTCGGCTGTTCAGCCGGTTTTGCCGCCTCTTTCGGTTTTTCCTCTGCGGCCTTAACCGCGGGCTGTTCCGACTCTTTGGCGGCCTTACCCTTGCAGCCGGCGAAATTCACACACAGGACGGCAAGGCATAAGACGCACAGTAGGGTGCGGATTTGACTATTGCTCATAATTATGCTCCTTTCTTAACTACTGATTATAATAATCGCTCATTAAGAACTAACACAGCTGGTAAATTAACAGTAATATTATCTTTCTGCAAGAATTTTTTTTGCCATTCTCTCAGGTGGCCAGAAACTGACGCTGTGCCTGAATTACGACTTCAGTATCATTTATGACTAACTGTTCTACCAGGCCGGATGGAATAAGAGTCAAACCCAGATTAAAAACTTTCTCCTCCACCATCGAGGCGATGGCCCTGGCCATTTGTCTTTCAAGCCCCTTTTTGACCGTCAGGTCTTCAACAATCCTGTTTTTTTCCCACCTGCTTCTGACTGCGGTTTGAGCGTTTCCAGACGACACGCTTTTTGCTACCTCAAGCCGGCTGCGCATCAGCTTTCGCTCGTAATAATGCTCATTGAGGGCAATCGCCGCCTGGACGTAGCCAGTGTCTGCCAGGACCGCCTCGATTATCGAAAGTATCTCGCTTGAGCTGATGTTTCGCAGGCCGTCGTCGTTATTGTGCAGGTAAAACGTTATCGCTTCGGCAATCTCTTCCGCTGCCGCTATATCGGCCTGGCCCGTTTCGCTAAGGGCATTGACTATACTGCCGACGACTTTTGTATGGCAATATTCCTCCTTCGAGCCGTCGCGCTTGTTAACCTCTATTCTCATCACTCTCCCCGACATTTTTTCTTCCCTGCAAATTCTTTGCCGTTCCATCCCTATTGAAACAGCTTCGGCTGACCGGTCGGTTCCGACTGCGATATAACCTGGCTTACTTCCTGAATCAGTTCGCCCGCGTCCTTGAAATCCCGATATACGCTGGCAAAACGAATATACGCTACCTTGTCCGCTTCACGCAAGTGTTTTATTACGCTTTCGCCGATAAATGAGCTTGTTACCTCCTTGTCAAAATTGCGGAAAATGTCCTCCTCGACCTTGTCGGCGATAGCGCGAATTTCCTCGACTGAAACAGGCCTTTTGTAACAGGCCTTCTGAAGACCGGCTATGACTTTTTCCCTGTCATACGGCACGCGGGAGTTGTCCTTTTTTATGACGTACATCTTGAAGCTCTCGCTTGTCTTCTCATACGTCGTAAAGCGCTTCTTGCACGCCAGGCATTGGCGTCTTCGCCTGATAATCCTGCCGCCGTCGCTCGAGCGAGAGTCAATGACCTTGTCGCTGTCTTCCTTGCAGAAAGGGCATCTCATAGCTGAATTGTAAATGCCTTGCGGAATGTGTCAAAGGAAATCTTCGCTGGCTTATTCTAAAAGCGACAGTGCTGCTTCAGCGACTGTGGGGCCTGCTTTTTTGCCG
The DNA here is from genome assembly GCA_964387385.1 of uncultured Pirellulales bacterium. Classification (GTDB taxonomy): domain Bacteria; phylum Planctomycetota; class Phycisphaerae; order Sedimentisphaerales; family Anaerobacaceae; genus Fen-1362. The sequence goes on along the minus strand of CAYLXJ010000043.1, from coordinate 9,160 downwards.
GTCAACGGTTGGACAATCGATAATAAATCAGCGTTAATTTGGGCAAGCTGCGTTTTGTTTTCAAACAGCGTTTGTATGGCTTTAACGATTGGCTCAATTGAGCGAAAATAAGGCATAAACTCAGGCACGAGCCGCCGATTTGCGAGGATATTGACCAGCGAGAGGTATTTTGTGGTAATCAGCCATCGGCCTAATAAGTGCCATACGAGGGGACTGGCCTTATACATAATCACCATAGGGCAGCCCGCAGAAGCGACCTGTAACGTCGCGGAGCCGCTTGTGACGAGTGCGAAATCGCAATTTCTGGCCGTCTCGTAAACGGCGTCAATCGCGTAAGTTGTCCTGAAGCCCATCAGCCGTGTCGAATCGAGCGCACCTCTTGTCGCTTCGTCAACAGCCGCCGTGATAAATGTGAGGTTTTTATATTTTTTTCTAAGCTCGACTGCGATTTGCTGCATCGGCCGCCAGAGCGTTCCTACCTCGGCAGGTCTCGAGCCGGGGATTATAGCGATTTTGGCATTGGCCGGATTGAAATTATTGTAGCTGCGTTTAGACCTTGTTAAGTCCGCTTGCGTAAAGCCATCTAAAAGGGGGTTGCCGATAAATTCTGCGGGCAGGCCCCGGCTTGTGAACCAGTCCTGCTCGAAAGGAAGGATACAGCAAAGCTTGTCGCAGTATTTTCTCAATTTGCTGATTCGCCAGGGCGCCCAGGCCCAAAGCTGCGGTGCAACGTAAAACATCGTCTTTAGTCCGAGTTTTTTTGCGTGTCTTGCGACGTGAAAATTGAAGGCGGGCGAATCGCAGACGATAACGAGGTCGATTTTATTACTCGCCAGAAACCGTGCAACCTTTTTTATCAGGCCATAAAAATGAAAGACGTGAGCAAAGGCGTTTTCCGCCATTACTGCCCTGCCGACGGTGTCTTGGGGCTTGTTTATAAGCACACAGCCGGCTTCGGTCATTTTAGGCCCGCCAATGCCGGTAAACTCAACGTCCCTCCGCTTCTGACGAATAGCCCTGATTAGACCAGCGCAATGATTATCTGCGCTTGGCTCGATAGCGC
>CAYLXJ010000043.1:0-8087 GCA_964387385.1 uncultured Pirellulales bacterium | reverse complement strand
GATAGCGCTTATGAAAACCAGTTTTTGGTCCTTCTCGGCCATCACGGCTTATGTCGTCTGCACGGCCTCACTGAGGGGACCTGTGGTGAGCACGTTGAATACGTCAAATTGAGGCCCGAACTGACGCAGGTAAAAAAGCGAGTACGCTTTCGAAAAGGCGATAAGCGGCAGCAAAATCACCGTCCCTATATATGGCACCAATAACAGAATGCTGGCGCAACAGCAGCAGCAGCCAATCAGGCAAATAAACATCGCGATGAAACCTATGACCATCGACAGGACTATTTGGAAAAGAATGTAAAGCAGGAAACGCGCCTTGTTGACGCCCAGCAGCGGCAGGAACAGTTTCCAGCCGGCAATAGCACTGGATGTTTGCACTAACATTATCGGCACGACAAAATCAGTCGTGAATTTTGCGATTAAGCCGAACGCAATCGAGACGACAATGATGCTGAAAATGGCTACAACCAGGCCCGATATAGCAGCCGGTCCCGGCCCCGATGAGGCCAGCGCGATAATTGTAATTATCATAAGAATAATCGGCAGTCCTATGACCATTAACTTTATCAGGCCCAGAACTATTCGGAAAAGAAAAACCGAGTTGCCGTGGCGCGAGAATTTGTTCCAGGGGGCCACGACTTCTGCTCTGTTGCCTGCGATGCAGTGGACAAACATAAACTGTCCCCGGCTTCGCAGCCAGGTAAAGACCAGCCATAATACGATAACAATCGGGATGATTATCGCCGCACCGAGAATTATCCACGGCAGATACTGGGCTACCGCTTCCTTCGCTTGCGACAGCCCTTGCTGGCAGCTACTGACTCCACGGTGATGGTCGCCAGCGTTGAAATTGAAATTAGGCCCGCCGCCGCCCTGGCCAAGCGACGCCAGCCAGGCGCAAAAGCCGATTATCATCCATTTCGACAAATCGAAAGGCCGAAACAGCATCAGCCGCACGTGCTCAATTGCAGGCCCTATCGGGTCTAATACGCTCACTCGCTCAGGTCGCATCGCTTCCATAACTTCCTCCTGATTCTTTATTCGTTTGTGTCTGTTTTAACTGCCTAAGCTCGCGCAGGACAGGCCAGTCGCCCATCGCCAGCAGGCACAGCATAATAATATTGACTATCGGCACCATCATCAAAAGCCCAAGCGCCCAGCAATAACCGGCCTTGGCGAAAATTTTGCAGTAAATCCAGATTATTGCTATGGTCAGAATCAGGCCGACCAGCAGCGCCAGCGCCACAATCACCATCACAAGTACAGGTATCGCCTCGCATCGAGCTACGTTTGATGAATCCATATTTTCCCCTTTCGATTTTGGTAATTGACTGAAAAACAGTTTACAGATTGTTGTCCCGTTTGAAAAGAACAAAATTCCTTTCAAAAACCGTGAAAACTTCAAAAAAACCGTGCAAAAAGCGCTGTTTTCGGCTAAAAAAGTGTCAATGAGTGACGTAGAAATCCCAAAACCGCCGAAGGGGCTGATGATACTTGCCCTCGTGGGGCCGTCGTTTGTCTGGTGCGCGGAATACATCGGCTCAGGTGAACTGGTTCTTGCCACGCGCACAGGCGCTATCCTCGGCTCTGGCATCCTGTGGGCGGTAATCCTCGGCATATTCCTGAAATACTGGATTGGTATGAGCGGCGCCCGCTATACCGTCTGCACGGGCGAGGCGATGATAGATATGTTCGGCCGCATCCCCGGCCCGCGAAACTGGGTCGTTTGGGTCATATTACTCGTTCAAGCGATTGCCGCCATTATCGCCATTGCCGCCCTTGCCAACGTCGCGGGCATATTTTTCGCGTCTATCTTCGGCAGCAGCGCCCGTCCAGTCCAAATCCTTTGCGGCTGGGCGGTATCATTGACTGCCGTCGTATTCGTATGGTCGGGCACGTTTGAAATCCTCAAAATGGTGATGAGCTTTCTCATTTTGCTCATAGTTCTCGGCACGGCGTATGTGGCGTTTCAGGTTTTTCCCGGCGCAGGTGAGTTTCTGCGTTCGATTGTTCCTAATGTTCCCATTGTGCCCGAATGGGCGATTGCCAAAAACGTCAAAATCAACGCCTGGAACGAGATTTTGCCCCTCATTGGCTGGGGCGCCGGCGGCTTCGCTTCTCAGGTCTGGTATAGTTATTGGGTTTTGGGCGCCGGTTACGGCGCTGCAAAAGGCAGGAGTGACGGCAAATCCGCCGACGTTGAGATGCTCAAAAATATGAACGCCGATACCGCTCACAGAATCAGCGGCTGGTGTCGCGTCCTTTATACTGATGCCACAATCGCAGTCATAATCGGCATCTTCGTTACCGGCTCATTCCTCATCGCAGGCGCAGGCGTTCTTCGCCCCCGCGAGCTTGCACCCGACGGCGCAAGCGTTGCCATTACGCTTTCTGAAATCTTTTCTGCGAACTGGGGCAGAATCGGCGCATTTCTATTTCTGCTGGCGGGAGCGGCGGCTCTATTGTCAACGCAGATTGGCCAGTTGGCCGGCTGGCCGCGACTTCTTTCCGACTGCTGCCGGATTTGTATGCCTTCGATTGCCGGCAAATTTTCCTGGAAGGTCCGCTACCGTTTTTTCCTCGTTGTCTTTTTCTTTACAAGTATGGTCATAATTTACACCCTCGGCTATCAGCCCGTATTGCTGGTCAAGGCCGGCTCGCTCCTGGACGGCCTGCTCCTGACACCCCTTCAGGCAGCTTGTATTCTTGTCGCGCTGTTTTTCATTCAGCCGACGCTCCTTTCCTCCGAAAGCTGGCACATCCTGAAACCTCACTGGCTTTTCGCCCTCGGCCTTATCGCCGCATTTTTCGTCTTCACCTACTTCTGCATCTTCCAAATCCCCGCCGTCCTCTTCGGCGTTTAATCGGTCTTAAAAATGAACATATCGCCTGATTCACTGCTACAGCCCCGTGATGCGAAAACGAATAATCGAAGTTATGGGTTATTCAGGCCCGCGTATGCTTTTTCATCATCCAATTCTCGCCCTTACGCATCTTCGTTTGAAACGGCCTGTGCCTAAAAACAAGCGTTAATGCTTTTGGTGTAAAATCATTTTCAGCAGCGTTGGAATAATCTCGTTTTCCGCGACGACCCCGATTTTCTTTCCCTTTTTATAAATAAACGCCTTGTTCTTCGCCGCACATACCGCCAAATCCGCGTCCGCCGCCTCGCCGGGACCGTTGACGATACAGCCCATCACAGCGATTCGCATTTGTCTGTCGATTCCGCTTACCGCTTTTTGTACCTTGCGGGCAAGCGCGACTATATCAATCTGCGCCCGTGCGCAAGTCGGGCAAACTATCAGTTGCAGGTTAGATGCCGGATAAAGGCCAAGCGAGATTAAAATCTGTTTTGCGATTTGCGTTTCGATGACCGGGTCGCCCGCGGCGCTTACGCGAATCGTATCGCCGATACCCTCCGCCAGCAGCGCCCCAAGCGAAACCGCCGAGGGGACGCAGGCGTCCTCGGGCAGTCCAGCGTGGGTCAATCCTAAGTGCATGGGGTAATCGAACGTCTCGGATATGCGCCTGTTGATTTCGATATTGCGAACGGTATCGCTGCTTTTCGCGCTGAGGACGATTTGCGTAAATCGCCTGCCTTCGAACATGCGCACGTATTTTTTCATTTCCTTGAGCATCAGGGCCACTCGTTTGCCGCTTATAACGTCGGGTTTTCGCAGGTCCCTGATGCTTGCTTCGTTGACGCCGATTCGGATTGCGGTCTTGTGCGTTTTGGCCGCGTCGATAATCCGCAAAATGTCCTCGCGATTTTTTATATTGCCGGGATTCAGCCGGATTTTCGCCGCCCCCGCCTCGATTGCCTCGATTGCCCTTTGCGGACTGAAATGAACGTCCGCAATCAGGGGAACAGCTACCTTTTGAACGATTTTCGCGAATGCCTCGGTATCAGCCCGCGTCGGCACAGCCACCCGTACCAGCTTGCATCCTGCCTCGACCAGCCGGTTTATCTGCCTGACGCACGCCTCGACGTCGGTCGTCAGCACTTTGGTCATCGATTGGATCACTATCGGATGGGCGGGCCCGATTTTGACGCCGCCGACGTTTACCATTGTGGTTTTTCTTCGCTTAATCATATTCGGATTGTATCTTGTCGTAATTGCCCAGGCAAATTAAAATGCTCCTATGGCTTCGACAGGATTAACAATACTTGTAATGCTGGTTATTGCGTATGTGGCTCTTGCCCTGATACTTTATTTTATGCAGTCCAAATTCGTCTATGACCCCGTCAGAGAATTGCCCTATTCACCAGCTGAATTGGGCTTCGAGCTTTACGACGCCGCCAAGGGGCCGAAGGAATTTATCGAATTGCGCGGCGCACACAACGAGGCCTTTCTCATCTCGAACGAAGCTTATAAAAAGTCCTGGCTCAAATGGCTCGCCTCCATAAAGACCTTCGCAGGCGTAGATAAATCAAAACAGAAATCTGTGTAACCTGTGATTAAGGAAAAATTTATGCGACGAAATACCGCCCTCAAAATCCTGAATCCCATTTTGGTTGTCCTTTTCATCAACCAGGCCGCCACTGCGTTGCTCCGCGATTATATCTCCCACGAGGCCTTCGAGATTTTTCATAAGTTCGGCGGTTTTGTCCTGCTCTCCCTTATCGCCGTCCACATCATCCTTAACTTCAACTGGGTCCGCGCGAATTACTTTTCAAAATAACCAAATCTTCACCGCCGAGCGAACAGAGACCGCAGAGAAAAAAAGTTAAAATAAAATCTGGGTGCTCCGGGGTCTCTGCGGTGAGAAAAGTGAGGGAAAAAAATGAGAATACTTTGGGAAATAGTCCAGACGGGCCTGATGTATGGCCAAAAATGTAAATCCGATACGATTGAAGACAGGGTCCGGTTTCTCGAGGAAAGTTTGACCGCGACGCAGAATACCTTGCGGTCTCTTGTCAAAAAAATCGAGGAAATGCAGGGCGCAGACATCGACGGCGACGGCCGAATCGGCTGAATTTTTGATGTTTAAATCGGCTTTTACTTCTGTGGATTCTCGATGCCGCAACTGAGTCGAGTGTTAGTTTGTATCTGAAATCATCAGTCGTCAATCCGACTTCGCTTAAGCTGCACCGGACAAGTCATAAACTGAAAATCGTTCGTTTTTTCGTGATGCTTTTTAATCTTTCTTTCGTTCGGCTTCTCAATCACGCCTCTTTCCGTAATTATAGCCGTGATATTTTCCGCAGGCGTAACATCAAAAGCAGGGTTGTAAATCTTAATCCCGTCAGGCGTTAACTGCTTTTTTCCAATAACTTTAACTTCGTCTGCCGGCCTTTGCTCTATGGGAATGGCTTTTCCTGTTTTTGTTTTCAAATCAAAGGTGCTCGACGGCGCCGCGATATAAAACGGTATCTTATGTGCTTTGGCGAGGACGCTCAAACTATACGTTCCGATTTTATTTGCGGTATCGCCGTTTGCGGCGATTCTGTCTGCCCCGACAATGACCATATCGATTTTACCCTGACTCATCAAGGCCCCTGCCATATTATCGCAAATGACCGTAACATCGATTCCCGCCCGTTTCAGCTCCCACGCGGTAAGTCGTGCCCCCTGTAATAATGGTCTTGACTCATCCGCGTAAACCTTGAAATGCTTGCCTTGTTTTTTCGCTTCATACAAGACCGATAAGGCCGTGCCCTGACCAGCCGTCGCAAGAAACCCCGCGTTGCAGTGCGTCACAACACTGAAACCATTTTTCACAAACCTCTCCCCGTTTCGCCCAATCTTAAGGCACATCCGCACGTCCTCGTCGTAAATTGCCTTCGCCTCTGCCAAAACGGCTTTACGAAGCTCATTCAACTTGCCTACTGAACTGCGTTCAGCGTAATTTACGATTCGGTCGAGCGCCCATCGCAGATTAACGGCTGTTGGTCGAGAGCTTTCGAGGTATTCACAATCTCGTTTTAAAATCCTTAACGCTTGTTTAATCAATGTCTTTGCCGGCACATTTTTTAACGATATTACTCCGCCATAAGCTCCCGCGACGCCTATTGCGGGAGCGCCGCGGACCGCAAGCGATTTAATCGCGGCATATAATTGCTTTATAGTAACGCAGCGGATGATTTTGTATTCAGCAGGCAGCCGCCTCTGGTCAATAATTTCCAGAAACCCGTCAACCCCGCCAATCCAACTTAATGTTTTAAACTTCATAATTCTCAATTCTCAATTCTAAATTTTCTATCGTCCTGCCTTTATTTTCACTGCCGACGATTCTTCCTCGAGTTTTTTACTCAGGTATTGTGCCGTATAACCAGCCACGTTTTTAACGATTTCCTCCGGCGAGCCGGTCGCAACGACCCTGCCACCCGCGTCGCCGCCCTCGGGACCGAGGTCAATTATGTAATCGGCCATTTTGATAACGTCTAAGTTGTGCTCGATTACTACGACGGTATTGCCCATATCGCATAATCGCTGAAGGACGTTGAGCAGGTTGTGAATGTCTGCAAAATGAAGCCCTGTCGTCGGCTCGTCCAGCACATAAAGCGTATGCCCCGTAGCCGCCTTGCCCAGTTCCGACGCTAATTTCACGCGCTGCGCTTCCCCGCCCGACAATGTCGTCGATGGCTGCCCGAGCTGGATGTAACCTAAACCTACGTCGTCTAACATCTTTAAAAGACGCACGGTAACGGGGAAATTCGAGAAAAACTCAAGCGCCTCCTCAATCGGCATATCCAGCACGTCTGCTATCGTCTTACCCTTGTATGTTACCTCTAAAGTTTCAGGGTTATACCTTTTGCCTTTGCATTGCTGACAAGTTACATACACATCCGGGAGGAAGTGCATCTCGATTTTCATTGTGCCCTGGCCTTTGCAGTTCTCGCATCGACCGCCTCTGGTATTGAAGCTGAACCGGCCCGCCTTATAGCCGCGAATTTTGGCTTCGCGGGTCTTTGCGAACAGTTTGCGAATCTCATCAAGGACTCCTGTATAAGTCGCGGGGTTGCTGCGAGGGGTTTTGCCGATGGGCGACTGGTCAATCTCGATAACTTTGTCAATCTGGGCAGTCCCTAAAATACTTTTGTGTTTGCCCGGATGCTCGCGGGAGTTATAAAGCCGACGTCTCAGCGCCCTTAATAAAACCTGGTCAACGAGTGTGCTTTTGCCTGAGCCGGAAATGCCCGTAACGCAGACAAAGACGCCCAAGGGGAATTTAACATCGATATTTTTAAGATTATGTTCGGCTGCGCCTTTTACCTCGATACATCGATTAAGATTATATTTGCGCCTTTTGGGAGGCAGGGCAATTTTTTTTCTGCCGCTGAGGTAATCGCCCGTCAGCGACTTTCGGCAGTTAGAAACGACCTGCAGCGTTCCCTCGACGACGACCTCTCCGCCGTGAGCGCCCGCCGCGGGGCCTATATCAATGACGTGGTCTGCGGCTTTAATAATATCCTCATCGTGCTCGACGACGAGGACTGTATTACCGATTTGCGCCAGCCGCTGCAAAATGCCCAGCAGACGGTCGTTATCGCGTTTGTGCAGGCCGATGGTCGGCTCATCAAGAACATAACATACGCCGACAAGTCCGCTTCCCACCTGCGTCGCCAGGCGAATCCGCTGCGCCTCGCCGCCCGCCAGCGTGCCGCTTCTTCTGTCCAGCGTAAGGTAGCCGAGGCCGACATCGAACATAAAGCCGAGACGCAGCTTGATTTCCTTGAGGATTCTTTCGGCGATGGTGGTTTTTTCCTTATCGAGCTTGAGGTTATTGAAAAATTTTTGTGCCTGCTCGATTGAGAGCATCGACAAATGGTGTATATTCATATCACCGATAGTAACGGCCAACGCTTCCGGGCGCAATCGCGCCCCGTTGCATTTCTTACAAGGCAACTCACCAAAAAAGCTATGCAGTCGTTCCTTTACATACTCGCTTTCCGTATGGCGCCATCGCCTCATCAAATTCGGAATGACGCCTTCGAATTGGGCACCATATTTTCCCTCGTCTTCGGCGTTTGTGCCATACATAAGGATTCGCCGGATTCTCTCGGGGAGGCGTTCGAAAGGCATTGCTGAGCTGACGTCGAAATCATTGCAGAACTGGCGGACCAGCCAGCCGTTATACATATT